>NZ_JAALEF010000113.1:0-5764 GCF_014145245.1 Dietzia sp. B44
CGACCGTCGCGGCTCCCGCCGGGCCCTCGGCGACCACGGCGGCCAGCGGGCCGTCGGCGATGCGTCTGACCAGCTCCTCGTGGTCGATGCGCCCGGCCGCGGCCACCACGACGTCACCCGCACGGAGGACCCTGCGGTGGAACGATCGCAGCGTCTGCGCGTCCAGGGCCACCACCGACTCCTCGGTCCCGATGATCGGGCGAGCCAGCGGGTCATCACCCAACACGGCTCCGGTGGCGAGTTCGCAGGCGAGGTCCTCCGGGTCGTCGGCCCGGCCCGCGAGCTCGTCGAGCACCACGTCCCGCTCGATCTCCACGTCCTCCGGGTCACACGACCCGCGTGCCACCACGTCCACCAGTACGTCCACGGCCGTCGCCAGGCCCTCCGCCGGGACGTGGACGTGGTAGCAGGTGTGCTCCCGGCCCGTGTAGGCGTTGAGGTCACCCCCGAGGAGATCGATGCGCTCGGACAGTTCGAGTCCCGAGGCCGTGGCGGTCCGCTTGAACAGGACGTGCTCGAGGAAGTGCGCGGCACCGTGTTCCTCGGGGGCCTCGTCGGCGGAACCCGCCGCGATCCACACCCCGACCGCCGCGGTGTGGCACCACGGCAGGTTCTCGGTGACCACCCGGAGCCCGGGGATCGATCTGTCCACCCTGATCGTCGGATCCACGGCGACCCTCCCTTCCAGCGATACGAGGCACGCACCCCGCGCTCCGGGGTGCGTGCCTCGTGAGGTGCCGGGGTGCGCGTTCCCGCCCCGGCGGTGTATCAGTTGTCGTCGCCCTCGGCGTCGGCAGGCGATGCCGCCGCGGCGGACTCGTCGCCGACGGGCACGAGGCTGATCTTGCCGCGGTTGTCGATGTCCGCGATCTCGACCTGCATCTTGTCGCCCACGTTCACGACGTCCTCGACCTTGCCGACCCGCTTGCCCTGGCCCAGCTTGGAGATGTGCACCAGGCCGTCGCGGCCGGGCAGCAGCGAGAGGAAGGCGCCGAACGGGGCGGTCTTGACGACCGTGCCGAGGAACCGCTCGCCGACCTTGGGCAGCTGCGGGTTGGCGATGGCGTTGATCTTGTCGATCGCGGCCTGCGCGGACTCGCCGTCCGTGGCCCCGATGTACACGGTGCCGTCGTCCTCGATCGAGACGGACGCGCCGGTCTCCTCGGTGATCGAGTTGATCATCTTGCCCTTGGGCCCGATGACCTCACCGATCTTGTCGACCGGGACCTTGATCGCGATGATGCGGGGCGCGAACGGGCTGAGCTCGTCCGGCTCGTCGATCGCCTCGGCCATCACGTCGAGGATGGTCAGCCGGGCCTCGCGGGCCTGGGTGAGCGCGCCGGCCAGGACCTCGGACGGGATGCCGTCGAGCTTGGTGTCGAGCTGCAGCGCGGTGACGAACATGCCCGTGCCGGCGACCTTGAAGTCCATGTCGCCGAACGCGTCCTCGGCACCGAGGATGTCGGTGAGGGCCACGTAGCGGGTCTCACCGTCGACCTCGTCGGAGACCAGGCCCATCGCGATACCCGCGACGGGGGCCTTGAGCGGCACACCGGCGTTGAGCAGCGACAGGGTGGAGGCGCAGACGGACCCCATCGAGGTGGAGCCGTTGGAGCTGAGCGCCTCGGAGACCTGCCGGATCGCGTACGGGAACTCCTCGACGCTCGGCAGGACCGGCATGAGCGCACGCTCGGCGAGCGCCCCGTGGCCGATCTCACGACGCTTGGGCGACCCCACGCGACCGGTCTCGCCGGTGGAGTACGGCGGGAAGTTGTAGTGGTGCATGTAGCGCTTGCTGGTCTCCGGACCGAGCGAGTCGATCTGCTGGGCCATCTTGACCATGTCGAGCGTGGTGACCCCGAGGATCTGGGTCTCACCCCGCTCGAACAGGGCGGAACCGTGGGCCCGTGGGATGACCTCGACCTCGGCGGACAACGCGCGGATGTCCCTGATGCCGCGGCCGTCGATGCGGAAGTGGTCCGTGAGAATCCGCTTCCGGACGATCTTCTTGGTGAGCGACTTGAACGCGGCACCGAGCTCCCCGACCCGACCGGAGAACCGCTCCGAGAGCGAGTCGAGCACCTCGGCCTTGAGCTGGTCGGTCGCCCCGTCGCGCTCCTGCTTGTCCGCGATCGACATGATCTCACCGAGCTTGGCCTCGGCCACCTCGGAGACCGCGGTGAACGCGTCCTCCTGGTAGGGCGGGAAGAGCGGGAACTCCCGGGCCTCGGACGGGGCCGCGGTGGCCAGTGCCTGCTGCGCGGCGCACAGCTCGGAGATGAACGGCTTGGCCGCCTCGAGACCCTGCGCCACGACGTCCTCGGTGGGAGCCTGCGCGCCACCCGCGATCTTCTCGATGACGGTGTCGGTGGCCTCGGCCTCGACCATCATGATGGCGACGTCGGCGGTATCACCGGAGCCCACGACGCGACCGGCCACGACCATGTCGAAGACCGCCTCGGAGAGCTGCTCGACGGTGGGGAAGGCGACCCACTGCCCCTCGGGGCGGGCGGCGGTGGGGATGAGCGCGATCCGCACGCCTCCGACCGGACCCGAGAACGGGAGGCCGGACAGCTGCGTGGAGGCGGACGCGGCGTTGATCGCCACGACGTCGTAGAGGTCCTTGGGGTCCAGGCTCATGATGGTCACCACGACCTGGACCTCGTTGCGGACCCCGTCCGCGAAGGTGGGGCGCAGCGGACGGTCGATGAGGCGACACGTGAGGATGGCGTCGGTACTCGGCCGACCCTCGCGGCGGAAGAACGAGCCCGGGATGCGACCCGCGGCGTACATCCGCTCCTCGACGTCCACCGTCAGGGGGAAGAAGTCGAAGTGCTCCTTGGGGTGCTTGCCCGCCGTGGTGGCGGACAGCATCATGGTGTCGTCGTCGAGGTACGCGACGACGGCCCCGGCGGCCTGCTTGGCAAGGCGTCCGGTCTCGAATCGCACCTCGCGGCGACCGAAGTCGCCGTTGTCGATGGTCGCGACGGTCTCGAAGACACCGTCTTCGACCTCGACGGCCGTGATCTCTGGCATGTGTAGTCCTGTCCTGTCGGTGACTGGGGGCCTCACGGCGGAGACGTCTCCGCCGGGCCCGCCGGGTCACACGTCAGGGAATCCCGGTTCGACTTCGGTCTTCGATCGAAGCGGCCGGAACCGGCGCCCCGTCCCGGGGCACCCGCGGTTCCGGCAGCCACTACCGAGGACCGTCAATCGGACCTGTCGACACCCGGTACGTGCGCACCGGCCGTGATCAGGCTACCAGGGACAACACCCCGGGTCACCGGGGGACGCGCGGACACCGCCCCCGTACAGCACTGTTCCCCGCCCTCTTCGAGGACGGGGAACAGCGGGCGTGCGGGCGGGGTCCGCTCAGCGACGCAGGCCGAGGCGCTCGATCAGCGAGCGGTAGCGCGCGATGTCGACCTTGGCGATGTACTTGAGGAGACGACGACGACGGCCGACCATCAGGAGCAGACCGCGACGGGAGTGGTGGTCGTGCTGGTGGCTCTTGAGGTGCTCGGTCAGCTGGCTGATCCGCTTGGTGAGCAGCGCGACCTGGGCCTCGGGCGAACCGGTGTCGGTCTCGTGGATCCCGTACTCGGCCAGTACGGCCTTCTTCTCTTCGGTGGTCATCGCCATGGGTGTCTCCTGGTTGTTCCAGTCCGCGAAAATGAATGACCCCGCCGCCGCGGACCGCAGGAGGGCCGACAGGAGACGTTACCAGTGGAGGGCACCGGCGCCCCAATCGATGATCAGCGGCGGTCGGCGCCGGCGTCGAGAACGGCCCTGGTCCTGGCGACGTCCCGGTCCATGGCCACGAGGAGCTCGTCGACCGAGGAGAACTTCTCCATGTCACGGACGTGGTCGACGAAGTCGACGGCCGCCACCCGCCCGTAGAGGTCCGCCGACTCGTCCAGGACGAACGCCTCGACGCTGCGCGCCGCGTCCCCGAACGTCGGATTGGTCCCCACGGAGATCGCGGCCGGGTAGCGCCGACCGGGCTGGATCGACCCGTCTACCTCGTGATCGTCGAGGAGGGCGAACCACCCCGCGTAGACGCCGTCGACGGGCACTGCCGTGTACTCCGGCAGATCCAGGTTGGCCGTCGGGTACCCGAGGTCGCGTCCACCACGCCCGGCTCCGTGCACGACGATCCCGGACACGCGATGGGGACGGCCGAGGATCGCGGCCGCGCCGGCGACGTCGGACTCCGCGAGCAGACGCCGGATCCGGGAGGAGGACACCGGCTCCCCCCCGGATTCCAGCAGATCCATCACCCGGACGTCGATGCCCCGCTCGGCGCCCAGCTCGCGCAGCGTCTCCGGGGTACCCGCCGCGCGTCGGCCGAACGAGAAGTTGCTGCCCACGGTGACGGAGCGGCTCCGCAACCCCCGCACCAGCACGCGGTCGATGAACTCGTCGGGTTCCCACGAGGCCATGTCGGTGTCGAAGGGCAGGGCGAAGACGGCATGGACCCCGAGGTCGCCGGCCAGTTCGGCGCGTCGCTCCAGGGGGGTGAGCACGAGCGGATGCGTACCGGGTCTGATCACCTCGACGGGGTGCGGGTCGAACGTCACCAGCACCGGGCTCGCCCCCGACTCGCGTCCGGTACCCACCGCGTGCTCCACCAGACCCCGGTGACCTCGATGGAGTCCGTCGAACACCCCGAGTGCGACGGAGGTCCCGCCGTCGGGGATCACGATCTCGTCGAACGTCCGCCACAGCTGCACGGCGACCACCTTACGCCCGGGTCTCACAGGCCCGCCGGGCGCATGACCACGACCGGAGCCGCGCGCTGCCCGGACTCGGAGACCAGGGCGGCGACCCGTCCGTCCGGTCCCACGGCGGCGACCACCCCGGCGTCGCCGCGGGCCGCCAGCCACCGTCCGTGTCGCAACCCCTCGGCCTCGTCCGCGTCGACGTCCCGGCGGGGGAAGGCGGTCAGCGCGGCGGCGTCGAGGTCCAGGGACAACCGTGGATCCTCCTCGAGTTCCCCGAGTGTCCGGGCGACGTCCAGTCCGAACGGGCCGACGCACGTGCGCCGCAGCGCGGTGAGATGACCCCCCACGCCGAGCGCGGCACCGAGGTCGCGCGCCAGCGCCCGGATGTAGGTGCCGGTCGAACAGTCGACGACGACGACGAGGTCCACCACCTCCCCGGAGCGCGTGCGCTCGAGGACCTCGAATCGCGACACGGTCACCGTCCGCGCGTCGAGCCGGACGTCCTCCCCGGCCCGCACCCGGTCGTAGGCGCGTCGACCGTCCACCTTGATCGCGCTCACCGAGGACGGGACCTGGTCGATCTCCCCGGTCAGCGCGGCGACCCCGGCGTCGATCGCCGCGTCGGTCACGGCGGAGGCGTCGACCCGCGCGGTGGTCTCGCCCTCCGCGTCGTCGGTGGTGGTGGTCTCGCCGAGCCGGATGGTGGCCTCATAGGTCTTGGTCTCCAGCGCGAGCAGGCCCAGGAGCTTGGTGGCCCTCTCGATCCCCACCACCAGGACGCCGGTCGCCATCGGGTCGAGGGTGCCGGCGTGCCCCACCTTGCGGGTGCCGAAGTACCGGCGCAGTCTCCCGACGACGTCGTGGCTGGTCATGCCGCCCGGTTTGTCCACGACGACGAGTCCCGGGGCGGGGGCGGGGCGGGGGTCGGGTCTGCGCGGGGTCACGCCGGACACGCTATCCCCCACCGCCCGGACGCAGCACGATCGCCGAGGCGACGTAGCCGTCCCGCACCGCCCACCGACCGTGGAGCTCCACCAGGT
>NZ_JAALEF010000114.1:0-8027 GCF_014145245.1 Dietzia sp. B44
TCCCGCCGGTCGCGCCGAGCTGATCGCGGGTGGTCACCCCTGTGGAGACGAGGGCCCGGGCCACGGCCGCGAAGTCCTCGAACGCGCGGGGGCGGTTCTCGCGGACGGCGGCCTTGTGCCAGGCGGGTCCGTACTCGCCCCCGCCGCGGATCCCCGCGACCACGTAGACGCCGCCCCCGGTGAGCCAGAGCGCCCCACGCAGCGCCGCGTACGACGGCCGCATGGACACCTCGAAGCCGCCGTATCCGTAGAGGATGGTCGGCCTCGGCCCGTCGGGGCCGGGGCCGCGCATCACGGTGTAGGGCACGCGGGTGCCGTCGTCGCTGACCGCTGTGTGCCGGGTGACCTCGATGCCGGTGGTGTCGAACCGGTCGGGGGTGGACCCGAGCGTCGTGGTGGAGCCGTCCGCGCGCAGCAGCACCAGCGACGGCGGCACGATCGGCCCGGACACCGCGAGGACGGCGTCGTCGGGGTGTGGGCGCTCGTCGTCGTCGTCGTCCATTCCGCCGCCTGCGTCGGCGCCGGACAGGCGGTCGCAGGACAGCACGTCCACCGACACGTGGTCCGGTAAGCCCTCGACGGGGCGGGGCTCCCAGGCCCCGTCCGCGGCGTCGGGGATCGTGTACGCCTCGAGGCGGGACTCGGTGTCGTCGAGGATCGTCAGCAGGATCCGGCCCCGGCCCCAGGTCACGTCCTCGACCGTGGTGGAGGGGGTGGGGGAGAACAGGACGACGGGCTCGGGCAACCGCGAGGGGTCGGCGTCGATCGCGGCCCACGGCAGCACGAGGACCGACCCGCCGGCGTGGGTGCGTCCGGCGACCTCGAGATCGGTGCGCGGCCGCAGCAGCAGCCAGTCCCCGCACGACTCCACGCGGCAGTCCTCGGGGACCGGGAGTCGGTGGGGTGCGGTGGTCGAGGGATCGACCCCCGGGGACCAGAACCACTCCTCGGAGGTGTGGAAGTCGGGGGCACGGCTGGCCGTGTAGCGGCCCGAGGTGAGGTCGTACGCGGCGCCCACCGCCACGTCCTCCGATCGTCCGGAGAAGATCACCGGCGCGCTGAGCGGGTCGGTCCCGCGACGCCACAGACGCGCCAGGCGGGGGTAGCCGGAGTCGGTGGCGTCCGACCCGCCGGGGTCCAGCGGCGAGGACAGCAGCAGGGTGTCCCGGTCCACCCAGGACACCGAGCTCTTGGCCTCGGACAACCGGAACCCGCCCTCGGACTCCGGGACGAATCGGCGGGCGGTCAGATCGAACTCGCGGACCTCCACCGCGTCCGCGCCCCCGCGGGAGAGCCGGATGAGCGCCCTGTCGTCCGCGGGGCGCCGGACCACGGTGCCCGAGTAGACCCAGTTGACCCCCTCCTCGGCGGCCAGGGCGTCCACGTCCACCAGGGTCTCCCAGGCCGGGTGGTCGACGCCCGGGGCACCACGCGAGAGCACGGACCACGGCACCCGTCGCCACAGACCGCGGGGATGGTCGGCGTCCCGCCAGAGGGTGTAGGCGTGGCGGCCGCGCAGGACCGGCCACGCGATGCGGTCCGAGGCGTCGAGGATCTCCAGGGCGCGGGCGTACGCCGTCTCGGCCTCCGGCCCGGAGGCGAGATCCGCCACGGTTCGGTCGCTCCGGTCCCGGACCCACTCGAGGGCCCCGGCGGAGTCGACGTCCTCGAGATGCAGGAACGGATCGGGCGACGCGGATGAGTTCATGCCCCGATGATGCCGTGTGCGGCCCGTCGGCAACTGAACCGGTGTAAGAAATCCACAGGCTCTTGTTACCGGGCCGTAGCGTCAGTACCATCAACGCCATGCAGGGGTCGCCTGACCCGGCCATTCTCGAAATCCTCGAGAATGCACTCAATAAACGGAGATACACAATGGGTTCCCTCACCGACATCCTCAGCACCGGCTCGGGCGATTCCGGTTCGCTCAGCGGCGGCAGCGCCACCGGCAACATCACCGACATGATCGCCGAGACCGTCGGCGACATCGTCGCCTCGGCTCTCAAGTCGGTCCTGGGCAACCTGTCCTGAGCTCGCCCCACTCGGGCACCGTCGCCGCCCCTCCCCCCGGGAGGAGGCGGCGACGCTCATTTCGGGTGGGGTTCCACGCCGCTCCGCCGCTCGGCGGCCGTCGGGAGCGCTACCCTGTGTGTCGTGGCTGACACTCATTACGACCTCATCGTCCTCGGCGCGGGCCCCGGTGGCTACGTCGCCGCGATCCGCGCCTCGCAGCTCGGCCTCAAGGTGGCCGTGATCGAGGAGAAATACTGGGGCGGTGTGTGCCTCAACGTCGGGTGCATCCCCTCGAAGGCGCTGCTGCGCAACGCCGAGCTGGCCAACACGGTGCTGCGTGACGCCAAGACGTTCGGGATCTCCGGGGACGTCTCCTTCGACTACGGGGTGGCCCACGACCGCAGCCGCAAGGTCTCGGACAACATCGTCAAGGGTGTCCACTTCCTCATGAAGAAGAACAAGATCACCGAGATCGACGGCTTCGGCACCTTCACCGACGACAAGACGATCGAGGTCGACGGCACCTCGTACACGTTCGACAACTGCATCATCGCCACCGGTTCCGTGGTCAAGACGCTGCCCGGGATCGAGCTGAGCGAGAACGTGGTGGACTACGAGGACCAGATCCTCTCCCGCGAGCTCCCGGATTCCGTCGTGATCGTCGGCGCCGGGGCCATCGGCATGGAGTTCGCCTACGTCATGTCCAACTACGGCGTCGAGGTGACGATCGTCGAGTTCATGGACCGTCTCCTGCCGAACGAGGACGAGGAGGTCTCCAAGGAGATCGCCAAGCACTACAAGAAGCTCGGCGTCAAGGTCCTGACCGGGCACAAGACCACCAAGGTCACCGACAACGGCGACTCGGTGGAGGTGGAGGTCGAGAAGAACGGTGAGGAGGGCAAGTCCCAGACCCTGACCGTGGACAAGGTGCTGATGGCCGTGGGGTTCGCGCCCCGGGTGGAGGGCTACGGCCTGGACAAGACCGGTGTCGAGCTCACCGACCGCGGCGCCATCGCCATCGACGACAACATGCGGACCAACGTCAAGGGCATCTACGCCCTCGGCGACGTCACCGCCAAGCTGCAGCTGGCCCACGTGGCCGAGGCGCAGGGAGTCGTGGCCGCCGAGACCATGGCCGGCGCCCAGACACAGACCCTGGGTGACTACCGGATGATGCCGCGCGCGACGTTCTGCCAGCCGCAGGTGGCCTCGTTCGGGCTGACCGAGGCCCAGGCCCGCGACGAGGGCTACGACGTCAAGGTGGGCAAGTTCCCGTTCTCCGCCAACGGCAAGGCGCACGGGCTCGGCCACGCGGTCGGGTTCGTCAAGGTCGTGGCCGACGGCACGCACGGCGAACTGCTCGGTGCCCACCTCATCGGCCCCGACGTCTCCGAACTGCTGCCCGAGCTGACCCTGGCGCAGATGTGGGACCTCACCGCCGAGGACGTGGCACGCAACGTGCACACCCACCCGACCCTCTCGGAGGCCATGAAGGAGGCCGTCGAGGGCGTCAGCGGCCACATGATCAACCTCTAGGGGCGCCGGCCCGGCCCTGACCCGGCCGGGCCCTGACCCGGCCCGCACTCACCGGGCTCCCCGGCCCACCCCGCACCGGTCCGGGCCTGCCCCGCGCCGGGCAGCGGTCAACGAAAACCGGGCAGCGATCAACGAAAAGAGCGTTCCGCGCACTCCCTCTCGGGCGACGTGCGCGGAACGCTCTTCTCGATGGCTGGGGCGCCGACGACGGTCGAGGGGCCTACTCGGCCACGACGATCTTGGCCATCTGCGCCTCGTAGATGGCGTCCAGGGCGCCGGCCGCGGAGGGCAGGACCGGGTCCGCCTCCGGGTTGTTGCCGCGGGCCGCGTACTCGACGCTCACGGTGGTGTCACGGGTGAAGCCGTGGATCGCGATGGCCCGGCTCAGTGAGCGGGTGCCGTCCGGCCGGGTGGTGATGAAGTCGCTGGTGACCCGGAAGCCCTCGGCGCCCTCGATGGCCGGGGCGTCCGCCACGGTCATGACGAGTTCGACGTCGGGGTTGGTGGAGCTCCGCGAGGTGGTGCAGGCCTCGTACAGGGAGCGGTCCATGAAGTCGTCGAGCTTCTGACCCACCATGCCGATCCCGAAACGATGCTCGGTGTCGTCCTCCTCCGACTGCTTGTACCGCACCGCTGCGGTCAGCCCGTCGGTGGTCGCGAAGTTGGAGACGGTCTCGAGGCGGGAGACACGGTCGCACGCCGGGTCCTCCATGAGCTGCTTGCCCTGGTCGGCGACGAGCTTGTCGACCGCCTCCTGGAGGAGATCCGGCTCGATCACCTGCACCACACCGCCACCGGGGGCCTCGCCCTCGGCCAGGACAAGCTGGTCGAGAGGGGCCTCGGGTGCGGACTCGTCGACGGTCGCCGTGGTCTGGGTGTCGCCCGGGGCGTCACCGTTCCCGGAGTCGTCGGAGTCCGACGTGCAGGCCGTGAGTGCGGCCGCGGTGACCAGTGCGAGGCCGGCGATCGCGACACGGCGGGGATTGCGGGTGCGAAGTCGCATCTCTCTCCTTCTAGTCCAGAGTCACCGACCATAGTGCCACCGGGCACCCGGCAACAGTGCATTCCGCCCCGCGTGGAGGCCAGGTGGACCCCACATCCCTCCCGACGCATCCCTCCCGCACGTAGGCCGGATGGCACCCACATTCCCTGCCCGCCGGGCGTGAGATGGGCCGCACGGGGGGAGGTGAGGGGTTCGATACGGCGTCCGGGTGTCTACCCTTGATGCGTCACCGGACGAGCCCGATCGGCCCACCGACCCGGAAGCAGGATTCGACATGGACCATGACGGCATAGATGCCGTGCTCTTCGACCTCGACGGGGTCATCACCCCGACGGCCGAGAAGCACATGCAGGCGTGGAACCGGATGTTCTCCGCGTACTTCGCCGACCGCGGGATCGACCCCTACTCGGACGAGGACTACTTCCGCTACATCGACGGCAAACCGCGGGTGGAGGGGATCGCCTCGATGCTCGCCGCGCGCGGCATCACGCTGCCCGATGGCGTCGAGGGCGAGGGCGACGACGACGAGGGGTCAGCCGAGGCGGACACGATCACCGGGCTGGGGCTGCGCAAGAACATCGTCTTCCGTCAGCTGCTCGACGAGGGGATCGAGGCCTACCCGGGGTCGGTCGCCTACCTCGACGCCCTCGACGCCGCCGGGATCGCGTCCTGCGTGGTCTCCAGCTCCAAGAACGCGGGCCCCGTGCTCGAGGCGGCGGGGCTGCGGGACCGCTTCGAGGTCATCGTCGACGGGCTGGTGGCGCAGGCCGAGGGCATCCCGGGCAAGCCCCGGCCCGACACGTACCTGCGGGGGGCCGAACTGCTGGGCGTGCCCGCGGACCGCTGCGTGGTGATCGAGGACGCCGTCTCGGGCGTGCAGGCCGGTGCCGCCGGCGGGTTCGCCCACGTCGTCGGCGTGGACCGCGGCGCGGGCCGCGACGTCCTGCTCCGGGAGGGTGCCGACATCGTCGTCGTCGACCTGGCCGAACTGATCCCCGGGCTGACGGGGGCACGGTCATGACACCCGTCCCCCCCGGGCGCGGCCCGGTCCACGACACGATCGGCCAGTCCGTCCCCGGCAACATCCGGACGACCTACGGCGTCAACCTCCGCAGCCACCTCGAGGTCCCGGAGATCAACCGCCACACGCACCCCGCGGACCCCTGGCGTTGGGTGGAGACCAGCCCCAAGGCCTCGCCGATGGGTGTCTCGGAGACGCAGTTCGCCGTGGGCAACGGCTACCTGGGCATGCGCGGCAACCTCGAGGAGGGACGCGACTCCAAGACCCACGGCACGTACGTCAACGGGTTCCACGAGACCTGGCACATCCTGCACGCCGAGGACGCGTTCGGCCTCGCACGCGAGGGCCAGACGATGGTGAACGCTCCCGACACCAAGACGATCCGGATCTACGTCGACGACGAGCCGCTGCGGGTGAGCGAGGCCGACCTCGAGCACTACGAACGCAGTATCGACTTCCGCGACGGCATCCTGCGCCGCGAGCTGGTCTGGCGCACTCCGGCCGGCAAGAAGGTGATCATCCGGACCACCCGCATGGTGTCGATGGTGGAAAAGCACCTCGCGGTGATGACCTACGAGATCGAACTGCCCGATGAGACCGCGCCGGTGGTGATCTCCTCGCAGGTGCTCAACCGGCAGGACGGCGAGGACGAGTACCACTCCGCCGAGGCCGTGCCCGAGGGGTTCGACCCGCGACGGTCGGACGGGCTGGACCACCGGGTGCTCGAACCGGTGGTCTGCGAAGGGCAGCGCGGCTACCAGGTGCACGGCTACCGCTGCGCCAACTCGGGGATGTCGATCGCCGTGGCCGTGGACCACGAGGTCGAGACCGAGGACGAGGTCGACATGAGCGTGGAGAGCGACGACGACGCCTCCAAGGTCGTCTACCACGCCCACGCCACCCCCGGCCGCGTCCTCAAGCTGACCAAGTTGGCGGCGTACCACACCTCCGAGAAGGTACCGGCCAACGAGCTCGCCGAACGGTGCGCGCGCACCCTGTCCCGGGCACGCGACCGCGGCGTGGAGGAGCTGCACCGCACGCAGCGCGACTGGTACGACCACTTCTGGCACCGCGGGGACGTGGAGGTGGACGGCCCGCCCGAGACCCAGCAGGCCATCCGCTTCAACCTCTTCCAGCTGGCCCAGTCCTCCGCCCGCGCCGAGACCTGCGGGATCGCCGCCAAGGGCGTCACCGGCAGCGGCTACTCCGGCCACTATTTCTGGGACACCGAGACCTACGTCCTGCCGTTCCTCACCTACACGATGCCGCGGTTCGCCCGGAACGCCCTGCGTTTCCGGTACTCGATGCTCGACAAGGCCCGCGAACGCGCCCGCTTCCTGTCCGTCAACGGCGCGCTGTACCCGTGGCGCACGATCAACGGCGAGGAGGCCTCCGCCTACTACGAGGCCGGCACCGCGCAGTACCACATCAACGCCGACATCGCGCACGCCATGGTCAAGTACCTGTGGGCCACCGGGGACCAGGAGTTCATGATCCGCGAGGGCGTGGACGTGCTGGTCGAGACCGCGCGGATGTGGGTCTCGCTCGGGTTCTTCGCCGACGACGGCTGCTTCAACATCCACGGCGTCACCGGCCCCGACGAGTACACGACCGTGGTGGACAACAACTTGTTCACCAACGCCATGGCGAGGTTCAACCTGGTGGCCGCGACCATCGCGTGCAAGCGGATCGCCGAGCTGGGTGACGGCCGGTGGGCGGGGATCTGTCGGCGCCTGAAGATCGACGCCGGCGAGATCGCGGAATGGCGGCGCGCGGCCGAGAACATGGTGATCGCGTACGACGAGGCGCTCGGTGTGCACCCCCAGGATGAGGACTTCCTGGCCAAGGAGGTCTGGGACCAGGACCTGGAGCACCCGCGCCGCCCGCTGCTGCTGCACTTCCACCCGTTGGTGATCTACCGGCACCAGGTGCTCAAGCAGGCCGACGTGGTGCTGGCGATGTTCCTGCGCGGTGACGAGTTCACCGAGGAGCAGAAACGAGCCAACTTCGAGTACTACGACCCGCTCACCACCGGAGACTCCACGCTCTCGGCGGTCGTGCAGTCGATCATCGCCGCCGAGATCGGGTACTGCGACGAGGCGTTCGAGCACTTCTCCAAGGCGTTGGTCGTGGACCTGGCGGACGTGCACGGCAACGCCGCGGACGGCATTCACGTGGCCTCCGCCGGCGGCGTGTGGTCGGCGCTCGTGAGCGGGTTCGGCGGGATGCGCGACTACCGGGGCGAGATCTCGTTCGATCCCCGGGTGCCCGCCGAGTGGGGCGCGTTGACGTTCCGTCTGACCGTGCGCGGCACGCACGTGCGGGTCCGGTGCACCCACACGGAGATCACGATCGTGAACCTCAACGGCGCCGACTTCGCGTGCACCGTGCAAGGGCAGCCGGTGACGGTGCCCGCCGGCCAGACCCTCACGCTGGAACTGGACGAGCGGGCCC
>NZ_JAALEF010000115.1:0-3043 GCF_014145245.1 Dietzia sp. B44
GCCGTGATCCGAGGCGGGGCGCGCGGGTACGTCACCAAGACCATCTCCGGTGAGGAACTGGCCGACGCCGTGCGCCGCGTGGCCGACGGGGACGCGGTGTTCTCCCCGCGCCTGGCCGGGTTCGTCCTGGACGCGTTCGCCCGCGCCGCGCCCGGGCCGGAGGAGCGGGGTGAGCCCGTCCACGACCCCGAGGTCGACTCCCTCACTCCGCGGGAGAAGGAGGTGCTGCGGTTGTTGGCACGCGGGTACACCTACAAGGAGATCGCCGAGAAGCTGTTCATCTCGGTCAAGACCGTGGAGACGCACGCCTCCAACGTGCTGCGCAAGACCCAG
This sequence comes from Dietzia sp. B44, assembly GCF_014145245.1. NCBI lineage: Bacteria > Bacillati > Actinomycetota > Actinomycetes > Mycobacteriales > Dietziaceae > Dietzia > Dietzia sp. B44. Next base: position 334 of record NZ_JAALEF010000115.1, read on the forward strand.
CAGTCCAACCGGCACGCGCTCACCCGCTGGGCGCAGTCCCGACACCTGGACTGACGGGCGACGCCCCCCACCCGGCGCGCCTGTTCGTCGGAAGAGCGTTCCACACACATCGCCCGGGAGTGGGGTGTGCGGAACACTCTTGGCGTTTTCGCCGGCCAGCTACCGTGGCGTAGTGAGCGAACCGCGCGACCTCCCCGTCTGCATCATCGGTGACTCCTTCGTGGCCGGGTACGGCGACGAGACCGGACGTGGATGGACCGCGCACCTGGTCGAGGAGGGCGCCGGGGTGGGCCTGAGCCTCCACACCACCGTCGCGGGGATCGGCGGGGACACCTCCGAGATGATCCTGGCCCGTTGGGACGAGGTCGACCGCCGACGGGCCGCGTTCCCGACCACGGCGGTGATCGCAGAGTTCGGCGTCAACGACGTGATGGAGCACGAGGGTGCCCTCCGTGTCGAGGAGGCGGGCACGGTCTCGGCGCTGCGGGGGATGATCGCCCGTGCTCCCGAGGGGCGGTTCCTGGTGGTGGGGCCGCCACCGGTCATGTGGGAGCAGGTCAACGAGCGGATCGCCGCCCGTGCCGCGGCCATGGCCGCGGTGTGCGCCGAGGCCGGGGTGCCGTTCGTGCCGACCTTCGATTCCCTGCGGCCCGGCGGGGCGTGGATGCGCGAGGTCACCGCCGGCGACGGGGCGCACCCCGGTCCGGCGGGGTACGAGGAGTTCGCCCGGGTCATCTGCGACCCGGTGCTTGAGTGGCTGCGCTCCCTGCCGGACGTCGAGCCGGGCTAGCGGGAACTCTTCATGGCGGTTCTGATCGTCACGGACGGGTCGGTCTGCAGTTCGGCCAGACGGTCCGAGCCCATAGGCAGCAGCGCGATCCTCCCGCCGGAGTCGAAGTGCATCGCCCAGCCGTACGTCTTGGTCAACGGGGAGGTGCGCAGGCAGGGTTGGCCCTTGGAGAAGAACTGCTCGCGTTCGGCCGCGCGGTCGGCCTCCCCGATGCCCTTGCGAGCGCAGTGGACGTCGAAGAGCAGGTCGTCGCTCGTCCAGGTGTAGTCCGCACCCGAGAGCCTCTCGTACTGCAACTCGGCGATCGAGCGTTTCCCGGCCGGCGGTGCCGTGGCCGTCTCGGCCCTGGTGTCGGCCGCGGGCAGGATCAGTGTGTCGGTGTAGTCGGTGCTGTGCATGGCGCTCTTTCCTGTTCCCGTAGTGACCGCGATGGTGTGTTCTCCGTCGCGCCCGGGGCCGGTGGTCTCCGGTAATCTGAGTATCGCCGCACACCCCGTACGGCGGCAGGAGGATGAATCATGACGAGTCCGCAGAACCCTGACCGCATCGGCCAGCATTCCGAGGAGCCCGCGGACAAGGCCCGGTATGACCACGACGACGCGGTCGCCGACGAGTGGGGCGACGAGTCGTTCCCGGCCAGCGATCCCCCCGCGACCCCCTGACTCAGCGCAGTATCTCGAACTGCTCCGACACCGCCCGCAGCGCAGACGCGCTGCGGGCGAACTGTTCGGTCTCGGTGGCGTCGAGTTCCAGCTCCACCACGCGTTGCACGCCGGTCCGTCCGATCACCGCGGGCACACCGATGTAGATCCCGTCCTCGCCGTACTCGCCCCGCAGCAACGTGGAGACAGGGAGCGACACCTGCTCGTTGCGTAGGACGGCGCGCGTGATGCGGGCGAGCCCCATGCCGATGCCGTAACTGGTGGACCCCTTGGAGTCGATGATCCGGTAGGCGGCGTCCCTGGTCTCCGTGAAGATCTGGGCCAATCGTTCCCGCGTGGCCGGGTCCCCGTCGAGATCCCGGCGCAGAGGCACCCCGGAGACGTTGGCCGACGAGAAGACCGGTAGTTCGGTGTCGCCGTGCTCGCCGATGATCGAGGCGTGCACGCTCATCGGGGCGACGTCGTAGTACTCGCCCAGCATGAACCGGAAACGCGCGGAATCGAGGATCGTGCCGGAGCCGATGACCTGCGCGGAGGGCAGGCCGGAGTAGCGCCACGAGGCCTGGGCGAGGATGTCGACGGGGTTGGTGGCCACGAGCAGGATGCCGTCGAAGCCGGTTGCCATGATGTCGCCGACGATCCCCTCGAAGATCGCCATGTTCCTGCCGACCAGGTCGAGCCGCGACTCACCGGGTCGCTGGGCGGCGCCGGCGCAGATCACCACCATCGTGGCGTCCGCGCAGTCGTCGTAGGTGCCCTCCGTGACGAGGGTGGGGGAGGGTGCCCACACGACGCCGTGGTTGAGGTCCATGACCTCGCCGACCAGTTTGTCGTGGTCGATGTCGATGATGGACAGGTGGTCGGCCAGGCCCTGGTTGACGAGCGCGTAGCCGTAGGCGATGCCCACGTCCCCGGCGCCGATGAGCACGATGCGGTTCCCGATGGAGGCCTTCATGGTCACCGAGGGTAGATGCTCCGGGTGAACGACGGGGGACGACGACGAGGAGAACCCTGTTCGAACAGGTGTTCTTGCACTGTGTCGGACTCGTGGTGTTCACTGTTCCCCGTGATCGAAAAATAGTTCGATCCGAGCGGTTGGCGGCGTGTCGTCCGGGGTGGGAGTTGGTGGTGATGGTAGTGGGCACCTCTGTCGTTGATCTGTCCGGCCTCGGCACGGCGGACCGCGTCGCTGAGCTGCGTCGCCGACTGGCCACGATGCCCGGTGGGGGTCCGCCCGCCGCCGCGCGCTCGGGGGCGC
>NZ_JAALEF010000116.1:0-6976 GCF_014145245.1 Dietzia sp. B44
TCCGACCCTGGCCGACGCTCCCGACACCGCCGCAGCCGAGGCCACCGGGGTGCAGCAGCCGCGGCTCGCCGGTGCTCGCGGTCACATCCCGGCGCTCGAGGGTCTCCGCGGCCTCGCGGCGATCGGCATCATCACCACCCACGTCGCGTTCGTGACCCGGATGTCCTACGGGACGCCGGTGCGCCGCCTCTACGGTCGTCTGGACATGCTGGTCGCGGTGTTCTTCGCCAAGACCGGCTTCCTGCTGTGGCGGGCACACTCCGACCACGCCCGCCGCGACCGGCCGGGAACGGCCCGCGCGGTGATCCCCTACCTGCGGGCCCGGCTCGTGCGAATCATGCCCGCGTACTCAGTGCTCGTCGCCGTCGCCATGGTGCTCCTCCCCCAGAACCGGATCAACGGCCCCGTGGTCTGGCTGCGCAACCTCACCCTGACGCAGATCTACCAGCGGAGGTTTCTCGTCTCCGGGCTCACGCACGCCTGGTCACTCGCGGTCGAGATGGCCTACTACGTGGCGCTCCCGGCGCTGTGGACCGGGATGAGGAACCTGCGGGGCGACAGGGCCCGATGGCGGCTGCCCGCCGTCGGCGCCTTCGGGCTCTCCGGCCTGCTGTTCCCGCTGATCCCCTGGCAGCGCCTGCGGCTCCTGCCCAGGGGCATCAACGTCCAGATCCTGCCGCCGGCGTTCTCCGCCTGGTTCGCCTCCGGGATGCTGCTGGCCGAGCTGGCCACCGCCCGCCCGGGACTGCTCGCCCGACTGAGCCGGGCATCCTATGCCAGGTGGGGTTGGTGGACGGCCGGCGCCGGGGCGCTGCTCGCCACCACGTCGACCCGCTGGTTCTCCGAGGGCTTCCACCACCCGAGCGGCCGCGAGTACGCCGCGCGCAACGGGCTCACCGCGGCGATGGCGTTCTTCTTCCTCGGGCCGGTCGTCCTGGCCCCGGCGGGCACGCGCTTCCGCGTCCTGGAGTCGGCACCCCTGCAGGCGATCGGCCGCTGGTCGTACGGGATCTTCCTCTGGCACCTGATCGTGCTGCACTACGCGTTCCCGCTCACCCGCACCTCGCTGTGGACCCGGCGGATGGGCGTGATCTGGCCCGTGACCGTGGCCGGGTCGATCGCAGTGGGCGCGGCCAGTTACCGGTTCATCGAGGAACCGGCGCGAAAGCTCCTCTCTCCGCACGCCTGAATTCGGCGCCGAGTTCTCGTAGGGTGAGCCGCACGACCGCGGACAGGCGCGCGGTCACGACGAAGGAGAACAGACGATCGGTACTGACCCCGGGCGTCGGCGGGCCGGGCGTCGACCGCTACCGCCTCCTCGGTCGTCTCACGTCTGAATCCACACGCGTGATCGTCATTCCCGGACGTGATGTCGCGTGTGGGTGAGCCTGCAGCGTGTGGATCCGACGGCTGAGGACTCCCGTCCTGGTGCGCCCGGGAGCGGAATCCGGAAGAGCGCGGAGAATTATTGTGCGAACCTGTCGATCTTGCGGCGGCTGTTCGTCATGGAGGTGTCGGCGCACAACACCGCGGCCGGCATCCACCACTCCCAGTCAGGAGATCGACATGAAGTACGTACTGCTGCTTATGGCCAACCTCGAGGACGTGCGCTGCGGCGAGGAGGAAGGGCCCGGCGTCGAGGAGTTCATGGCCTTCGACGCCGAGCTGGAGAAGGCCGGCGTCCTCGCCGGTGGCTTCGCTCTGGAGGACCCCGAGACCGGCGTCACGGTCAGGATCCCCGCGGGCGGGACGGACGCCGTCGTGACGTCCGGTCCGTACGCCGAGAGCAGGGAGTTCGTGGGCGGCACGATCGTCATCGACGTGGCGGACATCGACGAGGCGCTGGCCTGGGCCGCCAAGTGCCCCGGCGCCAGGGGCGGACGGGTCGAGGTCCGCGCGATGCTGGAGTTCTGATGCCGGACCGACGGGTCCGGGGCGACGCGGGGGTGACCCCGTGACCGCCCCGGGCCCGGCGGCGTCGGACGTGCTGGCCGCACTACGTCGCGAGGAGCACTCGCGCCTCCTCGCCACGCTGGCGTCACGCTTCGGGGATCTGGAACTCGCGGAGGACGCGGCCCAGGACGCGCTCGAAGCGGCGATCGAGGCCTGGCCCCGTACCGGGGTGCCGGACTCCCCGCTCGCGTGGCTCACGACCACCGCCACCCGCAAGGCGATCGACCGGCTCCGGCGGGAGAAGGCGCTCACCGAGCGTCTCGCGCGTCTCCGGGTCGAGGAGGACCGACGAACCTCCGCGCCGCCGGTCCGTGCGGTCGTGGAACCGGACGAGATCCCCGACGACAGGCTCGAGCTGTTCTTCGCGTGCTGCCACCCCACGCTCAGGACCGACGAGCAGGTGGCGCTGATCCTGCGATACCTCGGCGGTCTGACGACGACGGAGATCGCCCACGCCTTCCTCCTCCCGGTGACGACGGTGCAGCAACGTCTGGTCCGGGCGAAGAAGCGCCTCCGGGTCACGCGGATCCCGATCCGCACCCCCGGCCCGGATGATCTGCCGGCTCGACTGCCCGCGGTGCTCGCGGTGATCTACCTGATCTTCACCGAGGGATACGCCGCGTCCACTGGTGACGGCCACCTGCGCGGGGACCTCACGACGGAGGCCATCCGCCTCGCCCGGATCGTGCACAGGCTCGTACCGGGGCAGCCGGAGTCGACGGGCCTGCTCGCGCTCCTGCTGCTCACCGAGGCACGCGCGCCGGCCAGGGTCGACGACGAGGGCCTCCCAGTCCCGCTGCGCGAGCAGGACAGGGACCGGTGGGACCGTCTGGCGTCGGATGAGGGGCTGGCCCTGGCGATGGAGGCCGCGGCCGGCGGGCCGGGGCCCTACTCGGTGCAGGCGTCGATCGCCGCGGTCCACGCGGAGTCGCGAGACGTCGAGTCGACCGATTGGGCACAGATCGTGGTGCTGTACGACCTCCTCCTCGCTCTCGCACCCGGACCCGTCGTCCGGATGGCGCGTGCAGTGGCCGTGGGTCGCCGCGACGGACCGCAGTCAGGCCTTCGGCAACTCGACGCCCTCGCCGGAGAGGCGGAGCTCGAGCGGCACCACCCGTTCCACGCGGCGCGGGCGACGACGCTCGAGGAACTCGGCCGCGGTGACGAGGCCCGCCGGGCCTGGGCGCGTGCCCACCAGCTCACGGAGAACGCCTCCGAGCGCGAGTACCTGGTCCGCAGGTGGTGGAACGCCTGACGTACTCGCCGACGAGTCGGCGCGTCAGCTGTCGAAGGCGTCGATGATCGCCTGGGCGGCGAGGGCCGCCGTCAACGTCCCCTCGCTGACACGTCGCTCGACATCGGCCGTGACCCGACGCACCTCGGGGTCGGCCGCGAGTCTCGCCATGAGTGTGTCGTGCACCATCGACCTGGTCCATTCGACCTGCTGACGGGCTCGACGGGCCTCGACCTCGCCGATCTTCCCCATCGTGTCCTGGTGCGAACGGACGGCATCCCAGAAGTCGTCCAGACCGTCACCTTCGAGACCCGACATCGTCAGGACGGGCACCTTCCACGCCGAATCCGCCGGTCGCACGAGTCGCAGTGCCGCGCCGAGTTCCCGCGCGGCGCGTCTGGCGTCCTTGACGTGGGGGCCGTCGGCCTTGTTGACGGCGACGACGTCCGCCAACTCCAGGACGCCCTTCTTGATGCCCTGGAGCTGGTCTCCGGTGCGGGCGAGGGTGAGGAACGTGAAGCAGTCGACCATTCCGGCGACGGTGACCTCGGACTGTCCCACCCCCACCGTCTCGACGAGTATCACGTCGAATCCCGCCGCCTCGAGCAGCACCATCGTCTCGCGGGTGGCCTTCGCCACCCCTCCGAGCGTGCCGGAGGTCGGCGACGGCCGGATGTAGGCGCGGGGTTCCGTCGAGAGCGTGGCCATCCGGGTCTTGTCGCCGAGGATCGACCCGCCGGTGCGGGTGGAGGACGGGTCGACGGCGAGGACCGCCACCTTGTGGCCCTTCTCCACCAGATACAGACCGAAGGACTCGATGAACGTGGACTTCCCCACGCCCGGTACCCCGGTGATCCCGATGCGCAACGCGCCACCGGCGTGCGGGAGTGCGCCGAGAAGCAACTCCTGGGCCTTCTCGCGGTGTGCGGGGTTCGTGGACTCGAGCAACGTGATGGCGCGGGCGAGGACGGGACGATCGTCCTCGAGCACCCCCTCGAGGAGGGCCGCCACGTCGATCTCCCGGCGCGGCCTCGGGCCCGTCGCGGACGGGACCGGACCGCGGACCGCACCCGTACCGAGCGTGGTGGACAGGCTGCCCGAGACGTTGCCCGACCCCGCGGGATCGGGACCGGAGCCGAGGCGGTTCAGGACTCGGCCCCCGCCCCTGCCCCCTCGCCGGGGCGTACCGGTGCCGAGCCCGCGGCGTCCGATCCCGGGGACTCCGGGCCGGCGGAGGGCAGCTCGTGACCGAGTTCCCGGGCCAGTGCCCCGAGCAGTTCGATCGCCGCGTCCGAGATCACGGTGCCGGGGGGATAGATGGCGGTCGCCCCGGCGTCGTAGAGCTCCTCGAAGTCACCGGGCGGGATGACGCCACCGACGGTGACCATGATGTCCGCACGGCCCACCGCGGCGAGCGCCTCGCGCAGTGCCGGCACCAGGGTGAGGTGACCGGCGGCCAGGGAGGACACGCCGACCACGTGGACGTCGGCGTCCGCGGCCTGCTGGGCGACCTCTTCCGGGGTCTGGAACAACGGGCCCATGTCCACGTCGAAGCCGAGGTCGGCGAAGGCGGTCCCCACGACCTTCTGCCCGCGGTCGTGGCCGTCCTGTCCCATCTTGGCCAACAGGATGCGCGGCCTGCGACCCTCCAGCTCGGCGAACTCCTCGGCCATCTTCATCGCCTTGGTGACGTTGTCCACGGCGCCCTCCTTGGAGACCTCCTGCCGGTACACGCCGGACAGGGTCTTGATCTCTGCCTTGTGTCGACCGTAGACCTTCTCGAGCGCGTCCGAGATCTCGCCGATGGTCGCGTGGGCGCGGGCGGCGTCGATGGCCAGCGCCATGAGGTTGTTCTCCATACCGCTCCCGGCCCCGCCGCCGGCGGCCTCGGTGAGCCTGTCCAGGGCCGCCTGGCAGGCGGCCTCGTCGCGCTCAGCCCGGAGCCTGTCCAGCTTGGCGAGCTGCTCGGTGCGCACGCGGGAGTTCTCGACCTTGAGGACCTCGATCTCCTGGTCCTCGGTGACGACGTACTTGTTGACCCCGATCACCGGCTGGCGACCGGAGTCGATCCGCGCCTGGGTGCGGGCTGCGGCCTCCTCGATGCGGAGCTTGGGGATCCCCTCGCCGATCGCCTGTGCCATCCCGCCCGCCTCCTCGATCTCGATGAGGTGCAGTCGGGCCTTGTCGGCGAGCTGAGCGGTGAGCCACTCGATGTAGTACGACCCCGCCCAGGGGTCGATGGGGCGGGTCGTCGCCGATTCCTGCTGGAGCAGGAGCTGGGTGTTCCGCGCGATGCGGGCGGAGAAATCGGTGGGCAGCGCCAGCGCCTCGTCGAGGGCGTTGGTGTGCAACGACTGCGTGTGACCCTGCGTCGAGGCCATGGCCTCGATACACGTGCGGGCGACGTTGTTGAACACGTCCTGGGCGGTGAGCGACCAGCCGGAGGTCTGGGAATGGGTCCGCAGGGACTTGGACTTCTCGTTCTGCGGTCCGAACTTCTCCACCAGTTCACTCCAGAGCAGGCGGCCCGCCCGCAGCTTGGCGATCTCCATGGAGAAGTTCATCCCGATCGCCCAGAAGAACGACAGCCGAGGGGCGAACTTGTCGATCTCCAGCCCGGCGTCCAGCCCGGCGCGCAGGTACTCGACGCCGTCCGCGAGCGTGTACGCCAACTCCAGATCCGCCGTGGCACCGGCCTCCTGGATGTGGTAGCCGGAGATCGAGATCGAGTTGAACCGGGGCATCTTGCGGGAGGTGTAGGCGAAGATGTCCGAGATGATCCGCATCGAGGGCGTGGGCGGATAGATGTAGGTGTTACGGACCATGAACTCCTTGAGGATGTCGTTCTGGATGGTCCCCGCGAGCTGCTCCGGAGCCACCCCCTGTTCCTCGGCCGCAACCACGTACAACGCGAGGATCGGCAGGACGGCGCCGTTCATCGTCATCGAGACGGAGACCGCGGACAGGTCGATCCCGTCGAACAACTCGCGCATGTCCAGGATCGAGTCGATCGCCACACCCGCCATCCCGACGTCCCCGGCGACCCGGGGGTGGTCGGAGTCGTACCCGCGGTGGGTGGCCAGGTCGAACGCGACCGACAGCCCCTTCTGGCCCGCCGCGAGGTTGCGGCGATAGAAGGCGTTGGACTCGGCCGCGGTGGAGAAGCCGGCGTACTGCCGGATGGTCCACGGCTGGTTGACGTACATGGACGGGTACGGACCGCGCAGGAACGGCGCGGCGCCCGGGACGGTGTCCAGCGGGAAGGGCGTGACCTTCTCGCCGTCGTCGGTCGGGGCGCTGCCCGTCTCGACCGCGTCACGGTCCGCCTTGGTGAACACCCGCTTGACGTCGATGCCCTCCGGGGTCTCCCACGTGGGGCCCTCGTCGACGGAACCCGGCTGGGGGGCTCCGTCGGTGGACCCCCGCAGCGGAGAGATGCTGAAATCGGGGAAGGTGGTCATCTCACTTCACTCCCAGCTGGTCGAGGAGGGTGGTCAGGGCGGCGACGGCGTTGATCCCGGTCGCGAGGTATCCGTCCGGTCGGTCGTCGGCGTCGGCGGGGAACCCCTTCTCGGCGCCCGCGAGGTACACCGTCGTCACACCCGCCTCGCGCAGCGCCCGGACGGCCTCCGGGCCCTCGGTGGCGTAGCGCTTGTCGGCGCCGCAGAGGACGGCGATCTCCTCCCCCTCGCGGACCCCGGCGTACTGGTCGGCCGCGGTGGCCAGGGGGTTGCGGGCCTCGATCCCGCCCGCCGCGAGCAGGTTGGCGATGAAGGTGACCCGACCCGT
>NZ_JAALEF010000117.1:0-3802 GCF_014145245.1 Dietzia sp. B44
CGCCCCGGCCCCCGTGCCGGGAGTCGACTGCCGGGCGGTGAGCTGACCCGTGGCCGCCCCCGTACCCGGAACGCAGGCGGCTCCGGCCCCGCCCCGCCGCGGCAAGGAGCTCGTCCTGCTGGTCGCCGCCTCGGTGATCGTCGGATTCGCACTGCTCCTGGTCCAGCTGGCCCAGGAGCAGGAACTCAGCCTCACACTGCTCTGGCTCACCCTCGCCTACCTCGGTCTGTGCGGCGGCGCCCACCTGCTGATCCGGTGGTTGGCCCCCTTCTCGGACCCGGTGCTCCTGCCGGCCGTCGCCCTGCTCAACGGCCTGGGCCTGGTGCTGATCTACCGCCTCGACCTGGCGTACGCGGCGCGCGCCGTGGCCAACGGCACCGACCCGCCGGGGATGGACGTCACCCGGCAGCTGCTGTGGACCCTCATCGGGCTGGCCTTCATGGCGGCCGTGTTGTACTTCCTCCGGGACCACCGGGTGCTGTCCCGGTACGGCTACACCATGGGTTTCGCCGGCCTGGTGTTGCTGGCGATCCCGGCGGTGCTGCCCGCCCGGTTCTCCGAGATCAACGGCGCCAAGAACTGGATCATCCTGCCCGGCTTCACCATCCAGCCCGGCGAGTTCGCCAAGATCCTGCTCATCATCTTCTTCGCCTCGATCCTGGTCGAGAAGCGGGAGCTGTTCACCAGCGCCGGTCGGCGGATCCTCGGCGTGGACCTGCCCCGCGGGCGTGACCTCGGGCCGATCATCGTGGCGTGGTTCCTGTCCCTGGGCGTGCTGGTGTTCAACACGGACCTCGGCATGGCGCTCCTGCTCTTCGCCACCGTGCTCACCATGCTCTACGTGGCCACGGAGCGCGTCAGCTGGTTGCTCATCGGCGTGGTGCTGGTGGGTATCGGTGGCGTGCTGGCCTACGCCCTCTTCGGGCACGTGCGGGTGCGGTTCCAGATCTGGCAGGACCCCTTCGCCTACTTCGACACCGGCGGTTATCAGAGCTCGCAGGCACTGTTCGGTCTCGCCTCCGGCGGCATGGGCGGCACCGGACTCGGCAACGGGCGGCCGGACCAGGTGCCGTTCGCGGGCACCGACTTCATCACCTCCACGATCGGCGAGGAACTGGGCCTGATCGGCCTCGCCGCCGTGCTGATGATCTACACGATCATCGTCCTGCGCGGGATCCGCGTGGGTCTGACCATCAGGGACAGCTTCGGCAAACTCGTCGCCGTCGGCCTGGCCTTCACCGTGGCCATCCAGGTGTTCGTGGTGGTCGGCGGGGTCTCCACCCTCATCCCGCTCACCGGGCTCACCCTGCCCTTCATGGCCTACGGCGGGTCGAGCCTGCTCGCCAACTACGCCCTGCTGGCCATCCTGCTCCGGTTGTCGGACGACGCCCGGCGGCCGCTGCCGACCCCGCGTCAGACACCCGCGCTCGCCGAGGCCGCCACGGGCATGATGCGGACCCCGCTGCTGGCCCGCGTCCGGAAGTCCGGGTGAGCGCCGCGTGAACGCCGCCATCCGCAGGATCGCGATCGCCGCCATCGTCATGGTGGTCGCGCTGCTCCTCCAGCTCACCTGGGTGCAGGTCTTCCGCGCCGACGACCTGCGCGCCGACCCCCGCAACACCCGGATGCTGCTCGACGAGTACTCCCGCCAGCGCGGGCAGATCACCGCCGGCGGCCGGGTGCTGGCCATGTCGGTCCCCTCCGAGGGCAGGTACGAGTTCGAGCGCACCTATCCCACCGGTCCGACCGCGTTCGGCCCGACGGTCGGGTACTACTCCCTGCAGTTCGCCACCTCGGGGATCGAACAGTCCCAGGACGCGTTCCTCAACGGGTCCGACCCGCGGCTGCTCTCCCAGCGCATCTCGGGGCTCATCTCCGGGCGCACCCCCCAGGGCGGTTCGGTGGAGCTGACGCTCGACCCCGTCGCCCAGGAGGTCGCCTACGCGGCGCTGCAGCGGGGCGCGGGCCAGGGACCCTTCGTGGGTTCCGTGGCGGCGGTCCGACCCTCCACCGGCGAGGTCCTGGCGCTGGCCTCCAGCCCGTCCTTCGATCCCAACGCCCTGTCCAGCCAGGAGCAGACCGTCCGCACGCAGGAGATGGCGCGGATCGAGCAGAGCCCCGACCGGCCGCTGCTCAACCACGCCACCCAGCAGTCCCTGCCTCCCGGGTCCACCATGAAGGTCATCACCACCGCCGCCGCCCTCGAGTCCGGGATGGGACCGGAGACCCCGGTCTCCGGCGCGGACCGCACCCTGCTGCCCGGGACCTCCACGTTCCTGCAGAACTACGCCGGCCAGGCCTGCGGGGGCGGCACCGTGACCCTCCGCACCGCGTTCGAGCTCTCCTGCAACGTGCCCTTCGTGGAGCTCAGCCAGGAGATCGGTGCCGACGCGTTCACCGAGATGGCCGAGCGCTTCGGTGTGGACGGCGGTGAGCCGGACGAGCTCGGGATCCCCGCGGCGCCGTCCGGGCTCGGCCAGATGGAGGACGCCGCCCAGCTCGCCATGAGCTCGATCGGTCAGAGCGATGTCCGCATGACCACGCTGCAGAACGCCATGGTGGCCGCGACCGTGTCCAACGGCGGGGTGCGTATGCAGCCGAAGCTGATCCGTTCGCTCACGGCGCCGGACCTCTCCGTGGTGCAGGGGTTCACCCCCGAGGACGCCGGACGCGCCCTCACCGACGAGCAGGCCGGCACCCTCACCGAGCTCATGGAGGGCGCGGAGCGCAACGCCGGGGGCGGCCTGCCCGGGGTGACCATCGCCTCCAAGACCGGCACCGCGGAGCACGGCGTGGACGCCGCGGAGTCCGTCCCCTACACCTGGTACATCGCGTTCGTACCCGGGCAGGACGTGGCCGTGGCCGTGGCGATCGAATCCGGGCCGGGCGTCACCCGCGACACTGTGGGCTCCACCTACGCCGCCCCCATCGGGCGCGAGGTCCTCGGTGCCCTCCTCGGGGGAGCCGGATGAGCCTCAACTCCGGAGCGCTCCTGTCCGGCCGGTACCGCCTGTTGCGCCTGATCGCCACGGGCGGGATGGGTCAGGTCTGGGAGGCCGCCGACGCGGTGCTGGACCGGCACGTGGCGGTGAAGGTGCTCAAGGCCGAGTTCTCCTCCGACCAGGAGTTCGTCGAGCGGTTCCGGTCCGAGGCCAAGGTGACGGCACGGATCTCGCACCCGGGGATCGCGACGGTCTACGACTACGGGCAGATCGACGACCCGGCCTCGGGTAGCCCACTGTCCTACCTGGTCATGGAGCTCGTGGTGGGCGAGCCGCTGTCCGACGTCCTGTCCCGCGAGGGGTCGCTCCCGCTGCGCCACACCCTCGACATGCTGGAGCAGACCGGTCGCGCGCTCAACGCCGCACACGCGATCGGGTTGGTGCACCGGGACGTCAAGCCGGGCAACATCCTCATCACGCCCTCCGGGCAGGTCAAGCTCACCGATTTCGGCATCGCCAAGTCGATGGGGTCCGCGGCGGTCACCCAGGCCGGGATGGTCGTGGGCACCGCCCAGTACATCGCCCCCGAGCAGGCCATGGGGCACGAGACCACCCCGGCCGGTGACGTGTACTCGCTCGGCGTGGTGGGGTACGAGTGCGTTTCCGGGCGCAGGCCGTTCGTGGCCGATTCACCGGTGAGCGTGGCGATGATGCACGTCCGGGAGACGCCGCCACCGCTGCCCGACTCGGTGCCGCCGCCGGTCCGCAGGCTCCTCGCCGACGCCATGGTCAAGGACCCGGCTCGCCGGTACCCGGACGGCGAGGCCTTCGCCGAGGCGGTGGCCGACGTGCGCGCCGGG
>NZ_JAALEF010000118.1:0-4206 GCF_014145245.1 Dietzia sp. B44
CGGCGCCGTCGGGCCCCACGGGCCGCGCCGTCGGGCCCGCCCCTCCCCCGGATCCGCTGCTCTCCTGCGCCATCCGCTGCCCCACCGGACAGCCGATCGCGCAGGGCGGCAGCGGATTTCCGGTGTCAGGGGGTGCGGAGCGCGGCCGTGCCGGTTCCGACCCCCATCACGCGCTGGTCGGGATAGGTGGTCCCTCGGTCGGGAAGGGTGGCCCCTCGGTCAGGCCGGGTGGTCGACGACCGGCTCGGCGCTCGCGGGGTCGACGGTCGCCTCCACCAGGAACTCGCGGACCTCGGGGACGCCGCGGAGGAAGCCGTCCGCCTCGTCGTCGGAGTCCGTCACCTGGCTGGCCAGCTCCGCGGCGACCCGTTGCTCGAACATCTCGACCTCCCGCTCGACGCGGTCGGTATCCCAGTCCAGCACCTCCGCCATGAGCTGCGCGGCCTCGCGGGCGCACGCCACCCCTCCGTGCTGGTACTCCATGGAGATCCGGGTCCGGCGGACCAGGACGTCCTCCAGGTGCAGAGCGGCCTCCGCGAGCGCGGCGTAGACGATCTCGACCCGGAGGTAGCGATCGGCGCCGTCGAGGGTCTCCAGCAGATCGGGGCGGTCCGCCGCCAGGTCCAGCACGTCCTCGAGAAGCGAACCGTAGCGGTCGAGCAGGTGCTGGACCTGCTCCTCCCTGATCTCGTAGTGGTCCGCGATCCGGTCCGCGCGGTTGACCATCGCCGGGTAGCCGTCGGCACCGAGGAGGGGGATGCGATCGGTGGTGGAGGCCGGAACGGATTCCGCGCGCTCCGGTCCCAGCTCGGCCACCGCGGCGTCGACCGCGTCCGCCGCCATGACCCGGTAGGTGGTGTACTTGCCGCCCGCCACCACCACGGCCCCGGGAGCCGCGCGCATCACCGCGTGTTCCCGCGAGAGCTTGGCGGTGGAGTCGGCCCCGCCCGAGAGCAGCGGGCGCAGTCCCGCGTAGACACCGCGGACGTCGTCCCGCCCGATCGGGGTCGTGAGCACGGCGTTGACGTGCCCGAGGATGTAGTCGATGTCCGCACCCGTCGCCGCGGGGTGGGCCAGATCGAGCTGCCAGTCGGTGTCGGTGGTGCCGATGATCCAGTATTCGCCCCAGGGGATGACGAAGAGCACCGACTTCTCGGTGCGCAGGATGAGGGCGGCCTCCGAGTCGACCTTGTCACGGTCCACCACGATGTGGACCCCCTTGGAGGCACGCACCGTGAAGCCGCCCTCCTCCCCCAGCATCTCCTGCAGGTGGTCGGTCCACACCCCCGCCGCGTTGAGCACCACCCCGGCCCGGACGTCGGTCTCCCGTCCGGTCTCGGCGTCGCGGACCCGCACGCCGGTCACTCGTTCGCCCTCCCGCAGGTAGCCGATCACCTGCGTGGAGTTGGCGACCACCGCGCCGTGCAGGGCGGCGGTGCGGGCGAGCGTGAGGGTGTGGCGGGCGTCGTCGACCAACGTGTCCCAGTACCGGATCCCCCCCACCACGACGTCCTCGCGCAGACCCGGCGCCACGCGCCGTGCACCGGCGCGGCTGTAGTGCTTCTGCGGCGGGACGCTCTTGGCGCCGCCCATGAGGTCGTAGAGGACGAATCCCGCGGCCATGTAGGGGCGCTCCCAGAACCGGCGGGTGAGCGGGAAGAGGAACTTGAGCGGTTTGACCAGGTGCGGGGCCAGTCGGGTCATGCTGAGCTCGCGCTCGTGGAGGGCCTCGGCGACGAGCCCGAAGTCGAGTTGCTCGAGATACCGGAGCCCGCCGTGGAACATCTTGGAGCTGCGCGAGGAGGTCCCGGCGGCGAAGTCGCGGGCCTCCACCACCGCGACGCTCAGGCCGCGCGTGGCCGCGTCGACAGCGCTGCCGGTGCCCACCACACCGCCACCCACGATCACGATGTCGAAGGACTCCTCCGACAACCTCCGCCATGCCTCGGCCCGGCGCTCGGGACCGAGGACGGACCGTGATCTGATCGTGGGCATCGTGCTCCCTCCGGGGCCGGGTATCGGATTCCGGCCGGTCGCGCCCGACTCTACGCCCGGGCGGACGTAGTCTGACGACGTGACGCGTAACACGTTCATCCTCGCGATCGACCAGGGGACCACGTCCTCGCGGGCCATTCTCTTCGACCACGACGGTCTGCCGGTGCCCGCGGCGACCGCCCAGGTCGAACACCGGCAGATCCTGCCCCGGGCCGGATGGGTGGAACACGACCCGCTGGAGATCTGGGAGAACGTGCGGACGACCATGGCCCAGGTGGCCGGTCACGCCGACCTCGAACCGGCGTTGGTGAGCGCGATCGGCATCACCAACCAACGGGAGACCGTGGTGGTGTGGGAGCGGGAGACCGGTGAGCCGGTCTACAACGCGATCGTCTGGCAGGACACCCGGACCTCGGGGATCTGCGCCCGGCTGGCGGAGGGCCACCCCGACGGAGACAACAGGTTCCGCGATGCGACCGGGTTGCCCCTGTCCACCTACTTCGCGGGTCCGAAGATCCGGTGGATCCTCGATCACCTCGACGCCGAGGGCCGACGCGGCACCGAGCGGGCCGAGGCCGGCGAGCTGCTGGCCGGGACCATCGATTCGTGGCTGGTGTGGAATCTCACCGGCGGCCGCCGCGGCGGGACCGACGGCGAACCGGCGCTCCACGTCACCGACGTCACCAACGCCTCCCGCACCCTGCTCATGGATCTGCGGACCCTGGAGTGGTGCGACGAGCTCTGCCGCGAGATCGGGGTGCCGCGGGCGATGCTCCCCGACATCGTGCCGTCCTCGGGGGTGATCGGTCACGTGACCGAGCGTCGCATGTTCGGCGGGACCCCCATCGCGGGGATCCTCGGCGACCAACAGGCGGCCATGTTCGGCCAGACCTGCTTCGACCCCGGCGACGCCAAGAACACCTACGGGACCGGCGCGTTCCTCCTGCTCAACACCGGCACCACCCCCCAGTTCAGCGACAACGGGCTGCTCACCACCGTCTGCTACAAGCTCGGGGACGCCGACGCCGTGTACGCGCTGGAGGGCTCCGTGGCGGTGGCGGGCTCGCTGGTGCAGTGGCTGCGGGACAACCTCGGGGTGATCTCGAGCGCCGAGGAGACCGAGGAACTGGCGACGTCACTGGAGGACAACGGCGACTGCTATCTCGTGCCCGCGTTCTCCGGACTTCTCGCCCCTCGCTGGCGCCCGGACGCGCGTGGCACCCTGGTGGGCCTGACCCGGTTCCACACCCGGGCACACCTGGCGCGAGCGGCGCTCGAGGCCACCGCGTTCCAGTCCCGCGAGATGACCGACGCGATGGCCGCCGACGCCGGCGAGACCGCCGACGCGCTGCGTGTCGACGGCGGGATGGTGGTCAACGACTACCTGATGCAGTTCCAGGCCGACATCCTGGGCATCGACGTGATCCGGCCCGAGGTCACCGAGACCACCGCCCTGGGTGCCGCCTTCGCCGCGGGGCTGGCGGTGGGCCAGTGGGACTCCCCCGACCGGCTCCGGGAGTTGTGGCGGGAGGACCGGCGGTGGGAGCCACGCATGGCCGAGGACGAGCGCGCGCGCCTGTGGGGCCGCTGGAACGACGCCGTCGAACGGACCCTGGGCTGGGCCGCCACCGAGAGCTGATCAGGCGGGCACCGACGGCCCCGCGTGGAAGACGGCGGGACGCAAGGGCGTGACCTCCACCCGGGCCCCCACCTCGAAGACCTCCCCGCCGGAGACCGGGACCGCGAAGCTCTGCTCGGTGCCGTCGACACACATCCGGATGAGGGTCGACGCGCCGACGAACTCGACGCCGGTGCACACGCCGTGCCCCTCCTGCCCGACCCGACGGACCGTCAGGCTCTCGGGGCGCCACAGGACGGTGCCGGACCCGCGTGCGGGCGTGTCGAGTGGGACGGCGCCGATGGTGGTGTGTGCGACCCCTCCGTCCGCGGTGGCCGGGAGAAGGACGACCTCCCCCGCCAGCTGGGCGACCTCGCGGCTCACCGGGTGGTAGTAGAGCCGTTCGGGGGTGTCGACCTGGGCGAGGCGGCCGTCGATGAGCACGGCGACCCGATCGGCGGTGGCCAGCGCCTCCGCGCGGTCGTGGGTGACGAGGACCGACGTCGCGCCGGACTCGGCGAGCAGGGTCGAGACCTCCGCCCGGACCCGTCCCCGCAGGGCGGCGTCGAGCGCGCTGAACGGTTCGTCCAGCA
>NZ_JAALEF010000119.1:0-4189 GCF_014145245.1 Dietzia sp. B44
CGATGCCGGCCGGGCGGTCGGGACCCCCGCCGTCACGCCCCGTCGGGGAGCGCGGTGAAGTCCGCGGGCCGTCCCTCGGCGAACGCGGCCAGGGCCTCGGAGTTCGCGGGCCCGCCCATGAGTTCGGCGAAGCACTGGTTCTCGCGTTCACGCGCCTCGGCGATCTGGCGGGCCAGCGGCTCGACCATCGTCCGCTTGACCGCCCGCAGACTCGAGATCGGCAGCCTCGCCAGGCGCGTGGCGTGCTCGGTGGCCACCGTGAGCAGCTCCTCTGCAGGACACAGACGCCACACCAGGCCCATCTCGTGGGCCTCGGCGGCGCTGATCCACTCGGAGGACAGCAACACCCAGGCGGCGTTCTGACGACCCACGAGCCGAGGGAGCAGGTAGCTCGAGGCGGCCTCCGGCGCCACCCCGAGGCTGGTGAAGGGGCACTTGAGGCGGGCGTCGTCGGCCATGAAGGCAAGATCGGCGAACCCGATCACGGTCGTGCCGATCCCGAGGCCGAGCCCGTTGATCGCCAGGACCAGGGGCTTGTCGAACGCGGCCAGGGCGTCGATCAGGCCGATGAACCCGTGCTCACCGGGGACGAAGTCGGGATTGGTGACCCGCTCGGCCATCTCGACCAGGTCGGTCCCGGCACTGAACGCCCGGCCCTGCCCGGTGAGCAGCACCACCGCCACCGTCGGATCGGCCGACGCCTCGTGCAGCGCGACGGTGAGCGCGTCGTACAGCGCCTCGTCGAACGCGTTGAGCGCCTCCGGTCGCGCGAGCGTCAGGGTGCGGACCCGGTCGGCGTCCCGCACCTGTAGCGGCGATGTCCCCTCCCCGGCCACGGCGAGATCAGGCGCCGGCCGCGGGCGCGTCGAGGTAGACGGACTTGACCTCCGTGTACTGCGCCAGGCCCTCGGGGCCGAACTCGCGTCCGACCCCCGATGCCTTGAAACCGCCGAACGGGGCCGAGAAGTCCATCGTGTACGTGTTGACCCCGTAGGTCCCGGTGCGGACCCGGCGGGCCACGCCCAGCCCCGCCTCCCGGTCCGCCGTCCACACCGTGCCCGCCAGTCCGTACTCCGAGTCGTTGGCGATGCGGACGGCGTCGTCGACGTCGTCGTACGCGATCACCGACAGGACCGGCCCGAAGATCTCCTCCTGGGCGATCCGCATGGAGTTGTCGACCCCGGCGAACACGGTCGGCTGGACGTACCAGCCGGTGTCCAGACCGTCCGGGCGGCCGGTCCCGCCGGTGAGGAGCTGGGCACCTTCCTGCTGCCCGAGCTCGATGTAGGAGGACACGCGCTCCTGCTGCCTCTGCGCCACCATCGGCCCGATCTCCGTGGCGGGATCCAGCGGGTCACCGACGACCATCGACCCGATCCCCTCGGCCAGTGCCCGGGCGACCTCGTCGTGCCGCTCCCGGCTCACCAGGATCCGGGTCTGCGCCACGCACGCCTGCCCCGAGTTCATGACGCCCAGGAACTTGATCCCCTCGACCACACTCGCCAGGTCGGCGTCGTCCAGCACGATCGCCGCGGACTTGCCCCCGAGCTCCAGCGAACACCGCTTGAGCTGCTCGCCGCAGATCGCCCCGATCTTCCGGCCCGCCGCGGTGGACCCGGTGAAGGCCACCTTGTCGACCCCGGGGTGACGCACCAGGTGCTCCCCCACCTCGCGGCCGCCGGCCACGATGCTCACCACGCCCGCCGGCACCCCGGCCTCGATCAGCAGCTCGCCCAGCAGGTAGGTGTCGAGCGGGGTCTCGGGGGCCGGCTTGATCACGATCGTGCAGCCGGTGAGCAGCGCCGGGATCAGCTTGGACAGCACGGTGAACTGGGGGACGTTCCACGGCGGGATCGCCGCGACCACGCCCACCGGCTCGTGGCGGACCAGCACCTCCCCGCCGAGCACGCCCGGCCGGGTCTCCTCCCACGGGAACTCGCGGGCGATGCTGACGAACGCCTCGATCTGCATCCACGGGGCGGGGGCCTGGGCCAGCTTGCTGAACGAGATCGGTGACCCCATCTCGGTGGAGATCAGGGTCGCCATGTCGTCCAGCCGTGCGGCGTAGAGGGCCGAGAGACGGGCGACCACCTCGATCCGCTCCTGGGGACTCATCCGCGGCCACGGACCCGAATCGAACGCCTCCCGCGCCGCGGCCACGGCGGCGTCCATGTCGGCGACCGAGCCCTCCGGGACGCGGGCGACCATCTCCTCGGTGTGGGGACTGATCACCTCGATGACGCTGTCCGTCGCGGGAGAGCGCCACTCGGTGCCGATCAGAAAGGCGTCGCGGTCGAGGGAGGTGGTCATGGGCGGTCTCCTGGGTGTCACTGGGTGGGATCCTGTCGCAACGGACGCGCGAACAGACACCTGTCTACTGTAGGACCCCCGCCGCACTCGGGGTGCGTTTTCGAGAACGCGTTCCAGTGTGGTGTGCCGGCCCCCGGGGGATCGTGGGGTCCCCGGCGTCGGAGCCCCTCGGGCTCCCCGGCGTCGAGTCGCTCGGTCTCACCCCTCGGCATCGCCCCTCAGCAGCGCCCCTCAGCGATCGAGCTGGAGCCTCCGCCATGTCGCGACCGTGAGCGCGGTGGAGACCAGCGGGATCACCCCGACCAGGGCGAGCTGCAGCGGCGACACCCCGCTGCCGCCGCTCATCGCCCACAGCGTCGGGGCGGCGAACGGCATCCATCCGCCGGCGCCGACGAGCACGCCCACCTGCGCCACGATGACGATCGCAATGGTCGCCGCGACTCCCGCGAGCGTCGATCGCGTCACGGTCGTGACCCAGGCGACGGGAGTGACGATCGCACTCGTCAACACCCCGAGCGCGGTCTGACGCGCGAGGCCGGCCCAGACCTCGGACGTCGGCGCTCCGAGCCCCCCGACCAGTCCGACGACAACGAGCGCGCCGGCCAGGGCGAGCGCCGTCCCGACGCTCCAGAGCGCGAACACGGCGATCTTGGCCGCCGCGATGGACCCCCGCCCGACCGGCAGGGCGAACAACGCGCTCACCGTCGCATCGGAGAACTCGCGCCCGAAGATCCAGGCCAGCACGATGCCGTAGCCGAGGAGGCCCCCGGCGCCGGTGATCTGCGCCGCCGAGAACAGCAGACCGGCCCAGTCGGCGGTGGCGCCGGGGCCGAGCTTCGCCACGAGGTCGGGCTGCCCGGAGGTCACCGCGAGCAGCATCGCACCCGACAGCACGGCGATCCCCCCGACGATCGCGGTCGTGGCGACGATCCCCACCAGCGAGGACCGCAGCTTGACCGCCTCGGTCGACAGGGCCGGACTCACCGCGGGCCCCCGCCCTCGGACGTGGCGTCCTGCGCGGACTCGTCGTCGAGTCGGACGGCTTCGAAGAAGGCCCTCTCTAGCTCCGACCCTCCGGGCGGGAGCTCCCCGATGACGCGCCCGCCGTTCATCACGACGATGCGGTCGGCGATGCGGGCGACCTCGTCGAGGTGATGACTGCTCACGAGGACGCCGGCCCCCGCGCCCGCGAGTCCGACGAGGTGTTCCCGGAGGAGGATGACGCCCCGGGGGTCGAGTGCGTTGCCCGGTTCATCGAGCACCACGACGGACGGGGAGTGCTGCAGGGCCGCGGCGAGCCCGACCCGCTGCCGGTTACCGAGCGACAGCACCCGCAGGCGACGGTAGGCGTACGGCTCCAGGGCGAACGTGCGCATCGCCGAGTCGACGATCGCGCCGGGGTCACCCACACCCCGTAGCCTCGCGCTCGACACCAGGTTCTGGCGCACGGTCAGCTCCGGGTATCCGGGCGCTCCGTCGACGAACTGGCCGACCCTGGCCCACTCCGCGGCGGGAGGCGAGTCGCCGGCCAGCACTCGACCGCGCAGCAGTACCCGGCCCGCATCAGCACGCAGCATCCCGAGCAGGACACGCAACAGAGTCGTCTTGCCCGCTCCGTTCAGACCGACGAGCGCGACGATCTCCCCCTCCCCCACGGTGAGGTCGACGTCATGGATCCCCGCGCCGTCGCGGAAGCACCGGGTCACCCGCTCGGCGCGGATCGCGGGCTCAGTCATCGCGGCCCTCCAGGACCCGGAACACGTGCTCCAGGGCGCTGTCGAGGTCCGGGTCGGTGCCGACCGCCCACTCGAGGAGCGACGCGTTGAGGGCGGCCACGACGGCGGCCGCGGCGATGCGGGCGGCGGGCGGGGTCACGGCT
>NZ_JAALEF010000120.1:0-12238 GCF_014145245.1 Dietzia sp. B44
CCGCCCGCCTCGGACTCACCGGCTGGCCGCGCTCGGCGGAGGAGTCCATCGTGGCGCGCGACGCGATCCTGGCCCGGGACGCCGGCGCGCGGGTCCACATCTGCCACGCCTCCACCACGGGCACGGTCGAGCTGCTGAAGTGGGCGAAGGCGCAGGGGATCTCGATCACCGCGGAGGTCACCCCCCACCACCTGCTCCTCGACGACACGAGGCTCGAGACGTACGACGGGGTCTACCGGGTCAACCCGCCACTGCGCGAAGCCCACGACACCCTCGCCCTGCGTGACGCGCTCGTCTCGGGGGTGATCGACTGCGTCGCCACCGACCACGCCCCCCACGCCGCCCAGGAGAAGTGCTGCGAGTTCGCGGCCGCCCGCCCGGGCATGCTCGGGTTGGAGACGGCGTTGCCCATCGTGGCGGCCCTCCTGGTCGAGTCGGGGGAGATGAGCTGGCGCGATCTGGCCCGCGTCATGAGCACGCGGCCCGCCGAGATCGCCGGTCTCACCGACCAGGGGCGCCCGATCGAGGTCGGGGAGCCCGCCAACCTCGCCGTCGTCGATCCCGACTCCCCGTGGACCGTCGTCGGGGAGGAACTCGCAAGTCTGTCCGCCAACACCCCCTACCAGGGGATGACGTTCGCCGCCCGGGTCGTGGGCACCGTATACCGGGGCCGCATGACCAGCCGCGACGGAGAGGTACTCGCATGACACAGGACGTCTGGACCCTGGTGGGCGTGATCGTCGTCTTCCTCGGCCTGCTCGGGTTGATGGCATGGGGCTGGCGAAATCGCAGCCGCTCCCAGGCCGGCCTCTTCGACACGCTGCCGGAGGTTCCCGCCGAGACCGGTGACGTGGTGCTGGGACCGCTGACCGGCGTGTACATCGGCAGCACCGTGGCGGGTGACTGGCAGGCGAGGATCGCCCGGGCACCGCTCGGCCACCGCTCGGCCGCCACCCTCACCGCGTTCACCGGTGGACTCCGGCTCGACCTCGCCGACGCCACGGTGTGGATCCCCCGCGCCGACCTGGTGGACGTGCGACGCGCCTCCGCCCTCGCCAACAAGACCGTGCCCGGCGGCGGGATCCTCGTCGCCCGATGGCAGGTCGACGGCCACGACGGCCCCACCCTGATCGACTCCGGCTTCCGGGCCGACGACAAGGACTCGTACCCCCGCTGGGAGGCCCTGCGCGGCGACGCCGCACCGCCCACCCGGCCGGACACCCCCCGCTCCACCACCGAGGAGAACAAGTGACACCGCACAACGGAACCACCGTCGCACCGGGGGGCCGCGCGCCCGCCGCCCTCGTCCTCGAGGACGGCCGCATCCACCGCGGCACGGCGTTCGGGGCGACCGGGACCACCCTCGGGGAGGCCGTCTTCACCACGGGGATGTCGGGGTACCAGGAGACCCTCACCGACCCGTCCTACCACCGGCAGATCGTCGTCAGCACCGCTCCGCAGATCGGCAACACCGGGTGGAACGACGAGGACGGTGAGTCGCTGCTCGACGGCCGGAACGGCGGCGGTCGGATCTGGGTGTCGGGTCTGGTGATCCGGGACCTCTCACGCCGCGCGTCCAACCACCGGTCCGAGCGCACGCTCGAGGACGAGATGCTCGCCCAGGGCATCGTGGGGATTGCTGGGGTGGACACCCGGGCGGTCGTCCGCCACATCCGGGATCTCGGAGCGATGAAGGCCGGCATCTTCTCCGGTGAGGACATGGTGGACGACGAGTCGATGCTCGCCACCGTCCGGGCCCAGGAGCCCATGGCAGGGGCGTCGCTGGCGGAGGCCGTCTCGACCGACACCGCCTACGTCGTCGAGCCCGAGGGGCGGGCACGATATTCGGTGGCGGCGCTCGACCTGGGCATCAAGACCAACACCCCCCGCATGCTCACCGCGCGCGGCGTGCGGGTCCACGTGCTCCCCTCGGACTCGACCCTGCAGGACGTGCTCGACCTCGACGTGGACGGGGTGTTCCTGTCCAACGGTCCCGGGGATCCGGCCACGGCCGACGCCGCTGTACACCTGACCAAGGAGGTCCTGAGTCAGGGGATTCCGTTCTTCGGG
This sequence comes from Dietzia sp. B44, assembly GCF_014145245.1. NCBI lineage: Bacteria > Bacillati > Actinomycetota > Actinomycetes > Mycobacteriales > Dietziaceae > Dietzia > Dietzia sp. B44. The sequence continues at coordinate 2,071 of NZ_JAALEF010000120.1, forward strand.
ATCTGTTTCGGCAACCAGATCCTGGGCAGGGCGCTCGGGCTCGAGACCTACAAGATGAGGTTCGGCCACCGTGGGATCAACATCCCGGTGGTGGAGAAGGCGACCGGACGGGTCGCGATCACCTCTCAGAACCACGGGTTCGCGCTCCGCGCTCCGGAGACCGAGACCTGGGAGACACCCTGGGGCACCGCCACCGTCACGCATGTGTGCGCCAACGACGGCACCGTCGAGGGGGTAGCCCTCACCGACGGCTCCGCCTTCTCCGTCCAATACCACCCCGAGGCCGCGGCGGGTCCCCGTGACGCCGCCGACCTCTTCGACCGCTTCGTCAGCCTGCTCGACTCAGCTACCGGTGACGCCGCCGACAACGGTTCCGCAGACTCCAGAAAGGGCTCGAACTGATGCCCCGCCGCACAGACATCAACCACGTCCTCGTGATCGGTTCCGGACCGATCGTCATCGGGCAGGCCTGCGAGTTCGACTACTCCGGTACGCAGGCCTGCCGGGTACTGCGCGCCGAAGGCCTGCGCGTCACGCTGGTCAACTCCAACCCGGCCACGATCATGACCGATCCCGAGTTCGCCGACAGCACCTACATCGAGCCGATCACGCCCGAGTACATCGACAAGATCTTCGTCAAGGAGGCGGCCGACGGACACCCCGTCGACGCCGTCCTCGCGACCCTCGGGGGCCAGACGGCACTCAACGCCGCCATGCAACTCGATGCGCAGGGGATCCTGGCCAAGCACGGTGTGGAGCTAATCGGGGCCGACATCCCCGCGATCAACCGCGGTGAGGACCGCCAGACCTTCAAGGACATCGTCGCGAGTGTGGGGGGCGACTCCGCCCGGAGCGCCGTGTGCCACACCATGGACGAGGTCCACGCGACCGTCGCGGAACTCGGTCTGCCCGTCGTGGTCCGCCCGTCGTTCACCATGGGCGGACTCGGCTCCGGCCTGGCATACACCACCGAGGACCTCGAGCGGATCGCCGGCGGCGGCCTGTCCGCCTCGCCCACCGCGAACGTCCTCATCGAGGAGTCGATCCTCGGGTGGAAGGAGTTCGAACTCGAGCTCATGCGCGACAACAAGGACAACGTCGTCGTGGTGTGCTCGATCGAGAACGTCGACGCCCTCGGGGTCCACACGGGTGATTCCGTCACCGTCGCGCCGTCCATGACCCTGACCGACCGCGAGTACCAGGACATGCGCGACATCGGCATCGACATCCTCCGCGCCGTCGGTGTCGACACCGGTGGGTGCAACATCCAGTTCGCCATCAACCCCGTCGACGGTCGCCTCGTGGTGATCGAGATGAACCCGCGCGTCTCCCGGTCCTCGGCCCTGGCGTCCAAGGCCACCGGGTTCCCCATCGCCAAGATCGCCGCCCGGCTCGCCATCGGGTACTCGCTCGACGAGATCACCAACGACATCACCGGCGAGACCCCGGCGTGCTTCGAACCGACCCTGGACTACGTGGTGGTCAAGGCCCCCCGCTTCGCGTTCGAGAAGTTCCCGGGAGCCGACGACACCCTCACCACCACCATGAAGTCGGTGGGCGAGGCGATGAGCCTGGGCCGCAACTACCGCGAGGCGCTGGGCAAGGTGATGCGTTCGCTGGAGACCAAGGCCGCCGGGTTCTGGACCCTGCCCGACGAGACGATCGCCCCCGGTCGGTCGACCGACGTCGACGCCGTCCTCGCGGACCTCGTGCGCCCGACCGAGGGCCGGATGTACGACGTCGAGCTGGCGCTCCGCCTCGGCGCGAGCGTCGAGCAGGTCCACGAGGCCTCGGGGATCGACCCGTGGTTCCTCGAGGAGGTCGCCGCGCTGGTCGAACTCCGACAGGAGATCGTCGACGCACCGGTGGTCGACGAGGCGCTGCTGCGCCGCGCCAAGCACAACGGTCTGTCCGACGCCCAGGTCGCGGCGCTGCGGCCGGAGTTCGCCGGACCCCAGGGCGTGCGGCGTCTGCGTCACCGGCTCGGCGTGCGTCCCGTCTACAAGACGGTCGACACCTGCGCCGCGGAGTTCGAGGCCAAGACCCCGTACCACTACTCCACCTACGAGCTCGACCCCGCCGCCGAGTCCGAGGTCGCCGCCCAGACCGAGCGCGAGAAGGTCATCATCCTGGGCTCCGGTCCCAACCGGATCGGTCAGGGCATCGAGTTCGACTACTCGTGCGTCCACGCCGCGCTCACGTTGTCCGAGGCCGGGTACGAGACCGTCATGGTCAACTGCAACCCGGAGACCGTCTCGACCGACTACGACACGGCGGACCGTCTGTACTTCGAGCCGCTGACGTTCGAGGACGTCATGGAGGTCTACCACGCCGAGTCCGGGTCGGGAACCGTCGCTGGAGTCCTCGTCCAGCTCGGCGGCCAGACCCCGCTCGGCCTGGCGGCACAGCTGGAGGAGGCCGGCGTCCCGATCGTGGGGACCAGCCCGTCGGCCATCGACCTCGCTGAGGACCGGCGCGAGTTCGGCGAGGTCCTGGTGAGGGCCGGTCTGCCCGCACCCGCGTTCGGGACGGCCATCAACGCCACGGAGGCCACGGAGATCGCGGCGCGCATCGGCTACCCCGTGCTCGTCCGACCCTCGTACGTGCTGGGCGGGCGGGGGATGGAGATCGTGTACGACGAGTCGTCGCTGCGGTCGTACATCGAGCGCGCCACCGAGATCAGCCCGGACCGCCCGGTCCTGGTCGACCGCTTCCTCGACGACGCGGTCGAGATCGACGTCGACGTGTTGTGCGACGGCACCGAGGTCTACCTGGGTGGCGTCATGGAGCACATCGAGGAGGCCGGCATCCACTCCGGGGACTCCGCGTGCGCCCTCCCGCCCATCACCCTGGGGCAGGACGACATCGACCGCGTCCGCCGCTCCAGTGAGGCACTGGCGTTCGGCATCGGCGTCAAGGGACTGATGAACGTCCAGTACGCGATCAAGGACGACGTCCTGTACGTGCTCGAGGCGAACCCCCGCGCCAGCCGCACCGTGCCGTTCGTCTCCAAGGCGACCGGCGTGCACCTCGCCAAGGCGTGTGCCCGCATCATGATGGGTGAGACGATCGCCGAGCTCAAGGCCGAGGGGCTCCTCCCATCCGACCGGGACGGCGGTTCGCTCCCGGCGGACGCGCCGGTCGCCGTCAAGGAGGCGGTCCTCCCGTTCAACCGTTTCCGCACCCCCGAGGGCAACCCCGTCGACTCGCTGCTCAGCCCGGAGATGAAGTCGACCGGTGAGGTCATGGGCATCGGCCCCAACTTCGCCGTCGCCTTCGCCAAGGGCCAACTCGCGGCCGAGGGCGTCCTCCCGACGTCCGGGACCGTGTTCGTCTCGGTCGCGAACCGGGACAAGCGGTCCATGGTGTTCCCGGCACAGCGCCTCGCCGCGCTCGGGTTCACGGTCCTGGCCACCGAGGGCACCGCGCTCATGCTCCGGCGCTACGGGATCGCGTGCGAGACCGTGGCGAAGCTGACCGAGGCCGGGGGAGGGCCGGTCGACGAGCAGGGCGACCCGGTCCGGACGATCGTCGACCGGATCAACGCCGACGAGGTCGACCTGATCCTCAACATCGCCTCGTCCACCGGGGGGACCCGCGCCGACGGGCACGAGATCCGCTCGGCCGCGATCACCCGGAGGGTCCCGTGTATCACCACCGTCCAGGGCGCGACGGCGGCGGTGCACGGCATCGAGGCCATCCGGCGCGGTGACGTCACGGTGAGCCCCCTCCAGGAGTTGCACAGCGGGTTCGCCGCCCGATGACCGGGGGCGCACCCCGAGACCCGTTCGGTGCGCGGCTGCGGTCCGCCGTCTCCGCACGCGGGAACCTCTGCGTGGGGATCGATCCCCACCCGGCGCTCCTCGAGTCCTGGGGGCTGGGAGTGGACGCCGCCGGGGTCCGCGAGTTCTCCCGCCGGTCCCTGGAGGCGTTCGGGGATCTCGTGCCGGCGGTCAAGCCCCAGGTGGCGTTCTTCGAGGAGCACGGTTCCGCGGGCTTCGCGGTCCTCGAGGAGGTCCTGACGTCGATCGCCGAGTCGGGAGCGCTGTCGATCGCCGACGCCAAGCGCGGGGACATCGGATCCACCATGGCCGGGTACGCCCGGGCCTGGTTGGCCGCGGACTCACCACTGGCCTGCGACGCCCTGACCGTGTCCCCGTACCTGGGGGTGGGCTCGCTCGAGGCCGCCTTCGACACCGCATCGGCGAACAACCGCGGGCTGTTCGTGTTGGCCCGCACCTCCAACCCTGAGGCGGGGGGCCTGCAGGCGGCCACGGGACCCTCCGGAACGGTCGCGCAGTCGGTCGTGGACGAGGTGGGCCACCGGAACGCCGCATCGGGGCCCGGCACGCCGGGCCCGTTCGGTGTCGTCGTGGGCGCGACGGTCGCCGACCCGCCCCGACTGGACGGTCTCCGCGGCCCGGTCCTCATGCCGGGAGTGGGGGAGCAGGGGGGGACGCTCGCGGACGTCCGGAGGATCGCCGGGCCCGCGTTGGCCCACACCCTCGTCAACGTCTCCCGGCACGTCCTGCGGTCGGGCCCGGACGTCGGGGCGATGCGTGCGGTGGTCCGCGATCTGGCCCGTACCTACCGTTTCGTCGGGTCCGCCTGAGGGGTCCGGCACCCCGGCGGAGTGCTGGCGTCACACGGGACGGCTGGCGTCACAGGGGCCACGTCGCCGGGAGCAGACGCCGTGACCCGGTCGCCCCATTTAGGGCGGTTCGGTTCGCGGGAGCACGCGACCGGCGTTAGTCTTCTCCTCACCTCACACGTCAATCCGCAGTTCAGGCGGGGTGCCACGCCGGGCCCCGCGCGACGACGAGGCCATTCGGCCGCGTACTGTTGCTGAGGTCATCAGGCCCGACGCCGTGCCGGTCTCCCGCGAGGGGGGCGGAATCGCCCGGGTACGGTGAGCACGAGGGAGCGCCCGCTCCCGGCACGAGCCGCAGCCCGCGGACGCGCCGGGGTCGGTCACCGCACACCACACGTGGATGTCCTACGGTGGACACCCGCGTGAGTCATGAGACACACACGAACGAGACGGAGGAATTGTGGCCCTTCCCCAGTTGACCGATGAGCAGCGTGCAGCTGCTCTGGAGAAGGCGGCTGCCGCCCGTCGCGCCCGGGCTGAGCTCAAGGAGCGCCTGAAGCGTGGTGGCACCGACCTCAAGCAGGTGCTCAAGGATGCCGAGAGCGACGAGATCCTCGGCAAGATGAAGGTCTCGGCGCTGCTCGAGGCCCTGCCCAAGGTCGGTAAGGTCAAGGCTCAGGAGATCATGACCGAGCTGGAGATCGCACCGACGCGTCGCCTGCGTGGTCTCGGAGACCGCCAGCGCCGCGCACTGCTCGAGCGGTTCGACTTCACGGTCGACTGATCGACGCATGAACACACCGTCATCCGGGGTCTCGTCCCCGGAAGCGACGGCGAAGAGGGGCCGGCTGATCGTCTTGGCCGGCCCCTCCGCCGTCGGCAAGTCAACCGTCGTGGCACGGCTGCGTGACCGCGTGCCGGACCTCTACTTCAGCGTCTCCATGACCACCCGGGACCCACGTCCCGGCGAGGTCGACGGGCGCGACTACCACTTCGTCAGCACCGAGGAGTTCCGCGAGGCCGTCGACCAGGGACGGATGCTCGAGTGGGCCGAGATCCACCGGGGCCTCCAGCTCTCGGGCACCCCGGCCGACCCGGTCCGCCGCGCCCTCGAGGAGGGCCGGCCGGTCCTCATCGAGGTCGACCTCGCCGGCGTCCGGCAGATCCGTGAGTCCATCCCCGAGGGACGTACCGTGTTCCTGTCCCCGCCGTCGTGGGAGGAACTCGAGTTCCGTCTCCGCGGCCGGGGTACCGAGCCGCACGAGGTCGTCACCCGCAGGCTCGAGACGGCGAAGGTCGAGATGGACGCCCGCGGGGAGTTCGACGAGGTCGTCGTCAACGACGAACTCGAGGTCGCGGTCGACGAGTTGGTATCATTGCTGGTCGGCCAAGACTGACGCCGAATCCGACGCGAGAGCACCACCCCAGGCCAGAGCACCACCCAGGCTGTACCCAGAGGAGAACCCATAGTGGCCACCATCGAAGCCGCAGCGGCAGCCCCGTTGTACGACACCCCGATCGGCATCACCAACCCCCCGATCGACGAGCTCCTCGAGCGGGCGTCCTCCAAGTACGCCCTGGTGATCTTCGCCGCCAAGCGCGCCCGGCAGATCAACTCGTACTACAACCAGATCGAGGAGGGCATCCTCGAGTACGTCGGTCCCCTGGTCGACCCCGGTCTGCATGAGAAGCCGCTGACGATCGCGCTGCGCGAGCTCCATTCCGACCTGCTCGACTGCGCCGAGGGAGAGTGACCCACTCCGGGGGCGACGTGCGGCGCACGCGCGTCGTCGTCGGGGTCGGCGGCGGAATCGCCGCCTACAAGGCCTGTGGCCTGATCAGGCTCCTCACGGAGTCCGGGTGCCACGTCGACGTGGTCCCCACCGAGGCGGCCCTGCGGTTCGTCGGGTCCGCCACCTTCGAGGCACTGTCGGGGAACCCGGTCTCCACCGGGGTGTTCTCGGACGTGCCGTCGGTCCGCCACGTCGCCCTCGGGCAGCGGGCGGACCTCGTCGTGGTCGCCCCCGCGACGGCCGATCTGCTCGCGCGGGTCGCCTCCGGGCGCGCGGACGACCTGCTCACCTCCACTCTTCTGACCGCGCGGTGCCCCGTGCTGCTCGCGCCGGCGATGCACACCGAGATGTGGGAGCACCCGGCGACGAGGCGCAACGTCGACACCCTCCGGGGCGACGGCGTGCACGTCATGCCGCCCGCATCCGGGAGACTCACCGGGGCCGACACCGGCGCCGGCCGCCTGCCCGAGCCGGCCGATATCGCGCGTCTCGCGAGACTGCTGCTCGACGGCGGCGGCCTCCCGTGGGACCTGGCCGGCAAGCGGGTCGTGGTGACGTCCGGCGGTACCCGCGAGGAGATCGATCCGGTGCGGTTCCTCGGCAACCGCAGTTCCGGGAAGCAGGGACACGCGATCGCCGCTGTCGCGGCGGCGAGGGGAGCGAGGGTCACGCTCGTGACCTCCTCCGACCTGCCGGTGCCGGCGGCCGTGGAGGCGATCCACATCGACTCCGCCCGCGAGCTACGCGACGCCACCTTCGCCGCCGCGGCCGAGGCGGACGTGGTCATCAAGGCCGCGGCGGTGGCCGACTTCCGCCCGACGGACGTGTCGTCCTCCAAGCTCAAGAAGGGCACCGGATCCGAACCGGCCGAGATCCGGTTGGAACGCAATCCGGACATCCTCGCCGAGCTCGTCGCGGGCCGCGGGTCCGGGGACGTCCCCGCGGGCTGCATCCTGGTCGGGTTCGCCGCCGAGACCGGCGACTCCTCGGGATCGGTCCTCGACCACGGCCGGGCGAAGCTCGCCCGGAAGGGGTGCGACCTCCTCGTCGTCAACGAGGTCGGTCGCGGCACCACTTTCGGGCAGGACGTCAACGGCGGGTGGATCCTGGACTCCGCGGGCGGGGAGACGCCGGTGGACAGGGCGAGCAAAGATCTCCTGGCCAGCCGGATCCTCGACGCCGTGGTGTCCCGGGCCGCGGCCCCATCCGCGCGAACCACCACGGACCGCACCGACTAGTCTGTCCCCACGCGATCGACCGATCACACGCATCCGGCACCAGGAAGAGAGAACCACTGTGACGCAGGCACGTCGGCTGTTCACCAGCGAGTCCGTGACCGAGGGGCATCCGGACAAGATCTGTGACGCGATCTCGGACGCCATCCTGGACGCGATGCTGACGCAGGACCCCGAAGCCCGTGTCGCCGTGGAGACCATGGTGACCACCGGGATGGTGCACGTGGCCGGCGAGGTCAAGACGAGCGGCTACGTGGAGATCCCGCAGCTCATCCGCGAGAAGATCGTGGAGATCGGATACGACTCCTCCGACAAGGGTTTCGACGGCGTCTCCTGTGGTGTGTCGATCTCGATCGGGCAGCAGTCCCCCGAGATCGCCCAGGGCGTGGACACGTCGCACGAGGCACGGACCTCCGCCGACCCGGTCGAGGACGCGATCGCCCGACAGGGCGCCGGCGACCAGGGCCTGATGTTCGGTTACGCGTGCTCGGACACCCCTGAGCTCATGCCGCTGCCCATCGCTCTGGCACACCGCCTGTCACGCCGGCTGACCGAGGTCCGCAAGGACGGCACGTTGGCCTACCTGCGCCCGGACGGCAAGACCCAGGTGACCATCGAGTACGACGGCGACCGCGCGGTACGCCTGGACACGATCGTCATCTCGACGCAGCACGCACCCGAGATCGATCTGGAGACGACGCTGCGCGACGACCTCACCGAGCACGTCATCGGGCCGGTCCTCGCCGAGGCCGCGGCCGGTATCGAGACCGGCGAGTTCCGCCTCCTGGTCAACCCGACCGGACGGTTCGTGCTCGGCGGCCCGATGGGCGACGCCGGCCTGACCGGACGCAAGATCATCGTCGACACCTACGGCGGCATGGCCCGCCACGGTGGCGGCGCGTTCTCCGGAAAGGACCCGTCCAAGGTCGACCGCTCCGCGGCGTACGCCATGCGGTGGGTCGCCAAGAACATCGTCGCCGCCGGCCTGGCCGAGCGGGTCGAGGTCCAGGTCGCCTACGCCATCGGCAAGGCCGCCCCGGTCGGGCTGTTCGTCGAGGCGTTCGGGACCGAGAAGGTCGACATCGCGGCCCTGCAGGAGGCCGTCACCGAGGTGTTCGACCTGCGTCCCGGCGCGATCATCCGCGACCTGGACCTCAAGCGTCCGATCTACGCCGGGACGGCCGCCTACGGTCACTTCGGCCGGACCGATCTGGACCTCCCCTGGGAGAGGACCGACCGCGTCGACGAACTCAAGCGGGCCGTCGGGCACTGACGACCGTCCCGGTTGTCGGAGCGGGGTGCGAGAATCCGAGACCGTGACCACGACGCGCCCAGCGGCCCGGGTCGCGGCGGCCACGGCCCCCGTGGCCCGGGTCCTGCCCCTGCTCGGGGTTCCGCATCTGGACCGGGAGTTCGACTACCTGGTCCCGGAGTCCCTGGCCGACCAGGCGGTACCCGGTACCCGCGTCCGCGTGCGGTTCGCCGGCCGCCTCGTCGACGGGTACCTCGTGGAGCGCTCGGACGAGACGGATCACCGCGGGGAGCTCGCGTGGCTCGAGCGCGTCGTCTCGCCGGAGCCCGTGCTCACACCGCAGTTGCTCCGGCTGGTCGACCTGGTCGCGCGACGGTGGGTGGGCATGCGCTCGGACGTCCTGCGACTGGCGATCCCCCCGCGGCACGCCGCGGCCGAGAAATCGGTGCCGGACCGCGAACCACCGCTGGGTGTGACGGAGGGCCCGGTCGAGATCCCGGTCGGCTGGTCCGACCACCCGATGGTGACGCGGTTCCTCGACGCGGCGACCGGGGGGGTCCCGGCCCGGGCCGTCTGGACCGTGCCGCCCGGACGGGACTGGGCGCGCGCACTCGCCGCCCTGGCGGACTCGGTCAGGCGGAGGGGCCTGCAGGTGTTGCTGATCGTCCCGGACCAGCGGGACGTCGACCGGTTGACCGCGGAGTGTCGGCAGATCGTGGGCGGGGGAGCCACGGGGCGGGACCTGGTGGTCGACCTGTCCGCGGGGATCGGCCCCTCGGCTCGGTACCGACGGTGGCTGCGGGCGGTCCGCGGGCACGCCCGGATCGTGGTGGGGACCCGCAGCGCCGTGTTCGCACCGCTCCCGGAGCCGGGTCTGATCGTGCTGCACGACGACGGCGACGACTCGTTCGTGGAGCCCCGCGCCCCCTATCCGCACACCAGGGAGGTCGCCGCACAGCGGTCCGTGCTGGACGGCACCCCGTTGCTGCTGAGCTCGGTGGATCGGACCCCGGAGGTGGCCGAGTACGTGCGGTCGGGGTGGGCACACGAGATCCGGCCCGAACCCGGGCTCGTCCGGGCGCTCGCCCCGCGCGTCGTCGCGTTCTCCGACGCGGATCCGACCCAGGCCCGTGATGTGGCCGGCGGGCGCACCCGGTTGCCCGCGGTGGCGGTGACGATGGCCCGGGAGGCCGTCGACGTGGACGCCCCGGTGCTCGTCCAGGTCCCGAGGAAGGGGTACATCCCGACCCTGCTGTGCGGGTCGTGTAGGACACCGGCCCGGTGTCGCCGGTGCAAC
>NZ_JAALEF010000121.1:0-4197 GCF_014145245.1 Dietzia sp. B44
GGGCGAGCGGATGTGGAGCGGGTGGACGGGCGAGCGGATGTGGAGTGGGGACGAGCGCGCGACCCGCGCGCGAGGGCGTGCGATGCCGTTTGCGTGCCGTTTGGTGATTTCCTCCAGTAAAAGCCTGGTCGAGCGCCGGAACTGCGCGGATAGAGCTCCATGCACTTGGCCATCCGCACAACGCCGTCCCCACGTCGATTCTTCGTTAAGGCGGTGCATTCACTAGGCTCAGCGTGTTCACATGACAAATGAAGAGGGAGAGGGGCAGATTTGCTGAGCTCTACAGCGCTGAGCGCAACGGCCGTGGTTCTACTTCTGGTGTTGTTCTACGGCGGCACCATGGTCATGTCCACACGGATCGCCAAGAGGAAAGAGAACGCCGACAGCTTCATGACCGCCGGCCACAAGATCGGGTTCGGGATCTCGGCCGCGTCGATGACCGCCACGTGGATCTGGGCGTCCTCCATGTACGCCTCGGTCAACTCCGGATACCTCTACGGCATTTCAGGGCCGATCCACTACGGGTTCTGGGGAGCCCTGATGATCCTGTTCATCTATCCCTTCGGTAAACGCATCCGCGAGGTCGCCCCGCAGGCGCACACCCTCGCGGAGGTCATGTTCGCCCGCCACGGTAGGTCCTCCCAGTTCATGCTGGCCGGATCCAACATCCTGGGTTCCGTCATCTCGTTGACGTCGAACTTCATCGCCGGTGGCGCGCTGATCTCCATGCTCAGCCCGTTCAGCTTCATCCAGGGCGTGATCGTGATCGCCTCAGGTGTCCTGCTCTATACGCTGTGGTCGGGCTTCCGCGCCTCGGTGCTCACCGACTTCGCGCAGGTGGTGGCGATGCTCGGTGCGGTGATCATCATCGTGCCGTCCATGTTCTTCTTCCTCGGCGGGATCGACCTGTTCACCAGCGGGGCTGACAATCTGACGCCGCAGCAGCAGTCGTTCTTCTCCTCGGACGCTTTCCTCAACCAGGGTGCGCCGTACATCGCGGCTGTGCTCGCCTACGCGATCGGCAACCAGACCATCGCGCAGCGGCTGTTCGCGGTGCGCGAGGACCTGATCAAGCCGACCTTCATCACCGCGACCATCGGTTACGGCGCGACGATCATCGGCATCGGCATGGTCGGTGTGCTGGCGCTCTACGCGGGTATCGACCCCGTCGACGGTGACCCCAACAACGTGCTTCCCCAGGTGGCGGCGGAGTACCTGCCGGGCTTCCTGGTCGCGGTGTTCTTCATCATGATCATCGGTTCGCTCTCCTCGACCGCGGACTCGGACCTGTCCGCGATGTCGTCGATCGCGATGAGCGACCTCTACGGTCAGGGTCTGCGCGGCCGTGGCAAGCTGCCCAACCCCCGCGTGATGCTCATCGTCGGCCGCATCACCATGATCCTGGCGACGGCGGCCGCGCTGATCTTCGCCAACATCAGGTTCAACATCCTCGATCTGTTGGTGTTCGTGGGCGCTCTGTGGGGCGCGTTGGTGTTCCCGGTGATCGCGAGCTTCTACTGGAAGAAGGTCACCAACTCGGCCTTCACCGTCTCCGTGCTGGTCGCTCTGGCGGTATTCCTGCCCACCCGCTTCGGGCTGATCCCGGACTCCGGCGTGCTGGCATACGCCGTCGAGGCGCTCGCCGTGGTGGGTGTGGGCGTGGTCCTGGGCCTGATGGTGTTCGGCTTCCTCGGACTCAGGCCGGCGCTCGTCGTGGCCGTGATCGCGGCCCTCGGCAGCGCGCCGTTCATCCTCGGCTTCCTGCGTGACTACGACACGCTCACGGCCTCACTCGTCGCGTACGCGGTCAGCACGATCGTCTGCGTGGCGATGTCGTACCGCAGTTCGATGGACTACGACTTCGACGAGATCGCGCTGGCCACCGCCGATTACGACACCGACGCGGTGGCGGAGGAGCTCGCCGACGCCGACGCCAGGAACACGGCCGAGAACACGAACGATGACGACGACGACGTCGTCCGCGTCTAGGAGAGGAACCGCAGATGACACCGATACTTCTGACGATCTATGTCCTGATCTGGCCCGTGATCGTGGCCGGCGTCCTGGCCGTCCTGGTGGGAGCCTTCATCAGGGAGGCCGCCGAGGCCAAGCGGGACGGCGTGCCGATCATCTGAGCGTGCTCGACGGCACTACGGGTGTGCCCCCTCGCCGAATCCGGTGAGGGGGCACACCCGTGTCAGGAGGGGGGTCGGTCAGCTGTGGAAGATCCGTCGGTAGGCCGCGTTCATGGCGGGGGCGGGCAGGCGCCGGTAGGCGTTGCGGGCGAGGTAGTTGGCCACGGCGCGGGGACGGGAGATCATGCCCGCGTCGAGGAGGGTGCGTTGAATGGTGCGCTCGGAGGCCGTGAGCTGGCGGCTCTTGCGACGGGAGAACTGCGCATCAGTGACGCGGAACTTCACCAGCGGTTCGGGCAGGTTGTGCAGGCGGTAGCCCGCGCCGATCAGGCGGATCATCAGGTCGTAGTCCTCCTGGTAGGGCACGTGGCGGTACCCGCCGACGGCGCGGATGGCGTCGGTGCGGGCCAGCAGGGACGGGTTGTTGACCGGGTTGTTGATGCGCGCGTAGCGGGCGATGTCCTCGTGCTCGGTGGGCAGGGCGCGCATGGCCTTCGGGTGCTCCGGGTCGGTGTCGAACTCGAGCATCGCCGAACCCAGGACGTCCACCCCGAGCGTGCGGGCGGCGTCGAGTTGCCGCTCGAACCGCTCGGGCAGGGAGATGTCGTCGGCGTCCTGGCGGGCGACCCAGCTGGTCCGGACCTCGTCGAACCCGCGTTGGGACGCCGCGGCGGCGCCGAGGTTCTGGGGTAGCGCGAACCGCCGCAGGTCCGGGGTGGAGTCCAGGACCTCACGCAGCGCGGGCGACAGGGGACCGTCCTCCACCACGATCACCTCAGCGGGCTGAACCGTCTGCGCGTGCACACTGTCCAGGGCATCGCGGAGCTGCGAGGGCGCGATCGCGTGGTAGACGGTGAGCAGGACGGACAGTTCGGGGTCACGCATCGAGGTCCTCGCGGTCGGTCTGGGGGCGGGCAGGGTGCCGACGCCTGCGAGCAGTATCGCGGAGACAGGGGGTCTCTTCCGTCAGGCGTACCGCGAGGCGGCGGATGGCCGGGAGCAGCGGCGGGTGGCCGGGAGCAGCGGCGGATGGCCGGGAACAGCGGCGGGAGAACAAGAAAAGCTGCGGGCGCCTCAGGCCAGCAGCGAGGCGTCCACCTCGTCCCACGAGCTCGCGCCGCACAGGGACAGCGTGAGGTCGATCTCGGCGAGCAGGTTGTCGAGCACCTCGCCCACCCCCCGCTGCCCGGCGATGGCCAGACCGTAGATGTGCGGCCGACCGATCGTCACGGCGTCCGCGCCACACGCCATGGCCTTGACCACGTCCGTGCCGTTGCGGATGCCGGAGTCCAGCAGCAGGGTCGGCTCGGGGCCGACGGCCTCGCGGATGCGGACGAGGGCGTCCAGCGTGCCGATGGACCCGTCCACCTGCCGGCCTCCGTGGTTGGAGACCATGACCGCGTCGACGCCCATGTCAAAGGCCCGCCGGGCGTCCTCCGGGTGCAGGACTCCCTTGAGGACGACCGGTAGCCGGGTCCGGTCCCGCAGCGTGGCGATGTGGTCCCAGTTCAGCGCCGGGTTGGAGAACGTGTCGAGGAAGGTCTGGACGGCGGCGCGGGTCTCGGGGGCGGTGAGGTTCCTGCGCAGCCCGCCCGGGTGGTTCCGGGCCATCTCGAGCAGCGTCACGACGGCCTTCGGCGTGACCTTGACCGCGTCGGGGTCCGTGCCGGCGCCGGCGGCGGTCTCACGCGCGACCCGGTCGGCCACCATCTCGGCGAAGCGGGGGTCGGAGGTGTACTGGGCGATCCCGACCCCCCTCGTGAACGGGAGCGATCCCAGGTCGAGATCCCACGGCCGCCAGCCGAGCGTCGTGGTGTCGAGGGTGACGACCAGCGCCCCGGCGCCCGCGGCCTCCGCCCGGGAGATGAAGCTGTCGACAAGCTGCTCGTCCCTGCTCCAGTACAGCTGGAACCAGCGCGGCCCGTCCTTCATCGCCGCGGCAGTGGCCTCCATCGGCGACGAGCCCTGGGAGGACAGGATGTACGGCAGTCCGCGCTCGGCCGCGGCGCGCCCGATGTGGACGTCGGCGTCGCGGCGCACCAGGCCCGCGGCGCCGATCGGT
>NZ_JAALEF010000010.1:0-3368 GCF_014145245.1 Dietzia sp. B44
GGCCAGCCGCGTGGCGGCGATCGACGCAGGGCCAGCCGCGCCGCCGGCTGAGTCCCGCCGCCGACCGATCAGCCGCCGGCCGTCACCCGAACACGGTGATGGTCTGGCGGCTGATCGCCGTCAGGGCCCCGTCCGGTCGCCACATCATGGCGTGGGTGTGCGCGTACCCGTCGCGGGAGGCATCGGTGGTCGCCTCGTAGGCGAACAGCGCCTCCGGCGGGATCGTGTCGGGGCCGATCTCCGCCACCAGCTCCAGCGTCCAGGTCAGGCTGCTGGCGGGTGCGAACCCGGACAGCATCTGGATGGTCGCGGGTGGCCACGCGTCCGCGAGCACCAGCAGATGCTCCTCGTGGAACTCCTCCGGGGCCTCGCGCAGCTGCGCCCAGCCCGAGAGGTCTCCGGTCTCGGCTCCGCTGAACGGTAGGGCGCCGCCGACCTGCCTCAACGCGAGGAACCGGTAGAACTCCGGGGTCATCTTCTCGATGTAGGGGAACGGCTCGATGGTCCCGGGCTCGGGCAACTCCGGCATGGGATGCCTCGGGGGCACGACGATGGTCGACTCGCGGTGCTTCCCGAACGCCGCGAGCGCCGTGGCGACGATCGCTCCGTCCTGCCGCAGCGTGGCCTGGGCCTGCGTCACGTTCTTCCCGACCCGCAGGATCTCGGCGTGGACCTCGACCGGGCCCGGCGTGGCGGGACCGACGAACGAGACGGTGAACGACCTCAACGGATGTGGAGACGCGGCCGCGGACCCCGCAGAGTCCGAGGCCACGTCGTCTGAGGCCACGTCCCTGAGCCGCCCCTTGATCGACGCGAGGAGCAGGGCCCCGGTCAGGCCACCGTAGATCGCGCGGCCCTGCGTCCAGCCGTCCGAGACCTCGACGGTCCCACCGCGCGAGGCGGACTCCAGCATGTTCTTCAGCGACATGCCGGACAGTCTGCCAAAGCGGTCAGTGGACCAGTTGGGGGCGCCCCTTGTTCCGGAACGCGGCCAGGGCCGTCGCCAGGCCCGGCATCTGCGGCATCCGGTCGAACATCCTCTCGCTGCGCGTCTCCGCCGCGTCGTCGGCGGTCCGGTGCAGGTACTTGTCGGGCAGGGAGAGCCGGGCGATGGTGCGCCACGACTGCAGGTACTGCTTCCACAGCGGCCCGCTCACGTACGGCAGGTCGTACCGCTCGCACAGGTCCCGGACCCGCAGCGAGATCTCCGAGTACCGGTTGGACGGCAGGTCGGGGAACATGTGGTGCTCGATCTGGAACGACAGGTTGCCCGACATGAGGTTCATGACGGGGCCGCCGTCGAGGTTGGCGCTGCCGAGCATCTGGCGCAGGTACCACTCGGCCTGCGTCTCGTTCTTCACGTCCTTGGGGGTGAACTTCTCCGCCCCGTCCGGGAAGTGGCCGCAGAAGATCACCGCGTTGGTCCAGATGTTGCGGATGATGTTCGCGGTGACGGTCGCCGTGAGCGCCTGCCGGCCGGACGGCCCCGCGAGCACGGGGAACAGGACGTAATCCTTGAGGACCTGCTTGCCCGCCTTCCGCAGGAACGCCTTGGCGGTACGGCGGTCGGCGGGCGTGGCACCGGAACCCGGGAACGCGTCCTGGAACCGGACGTGCTGCAGCCCGATCCCCCATTCGAACCCCAGCATCAACACGGTGTTGATCAGGAGGTTGGCGGAGTACCGGGGCTCCCACGGCACGTCACGCGTGACCCGCAGGACGCCGAACCCCACGTCGTCGTCCAGCCCGACGATGTTCGTGAACTTGTGATGGAGGTAGTTGTGGGTGTGCTTCCAGTCGGCGGAGCTGCCGACCAGGTCCCACTCCCACGTGGTGGAGTGGATCTCCGGATCGTTCATCCAGTCCCACTGTCCGTGCAGGACGTTGTGACCGATCTCCATGTTCTCGAGGATCTTGGCCACGGCCAGGGCTCCCGTGCCGAGCGCCCAGGCCGTGCGGTTCCGCGCGCCGAGATACAGGACCGCGCGGGCTCCCAGTTCGATCCCCCGCTGCAGCCGGATCACGCTGTGGATGTAGCGGTAGTCCCGTTCCCCGCGAGAGGCGATCACGTCGGCCCTGATCGCGTCGAGTTCCCGCCCCAGCTCGTCGATCTGCTCGGGAGAGAGGTGCGCGTACTCGCCTACATCAGAGATGGCCATGGATCAACTCTAGGCCTGCCGTGTACCCACGGCCACCCGTGAGCAGGAACGGGTTGCGAATACGTGACCAACGGCACTGGGCGACCGGCATCTCAGTCACTCCAGGCCCGGCGCAACACTTCCAGCGTGCCGTGGACACGCTCGCGGGTCGACCCCACGGGGGCGATCATCAGCTCGTCCGCGCCCGCGCGCTCGGCGAAGTCCCGCAGGTAATCGCGCACCTCGGGGCCGTCCCCCACGGCGGTGTAGGTGATCATGTGGAGGATCTGGCGACCGGCTGCCGACTCCATCACCATGTCCAGCTCCTCGTCCGAGAAGTGGCGCCCGCGTCCGGCCATCAGCTTCACGCGCTGACGGCGATACCAGTGCAGCTCGCGGGCCGCACGCCCGGTGTCGTCGTCGGCCACCACGTTGACCGCGGCGATCATGTACGGCTCGGCCAGCTGGTCGCTGGGCTCGAACCGGTCGCGGTAGACCGCCGAGGCCTGCTCGAGCGCATCGGGCGCGAAGTGCGAGGCGAACGCGTACGGCAGGCCGAACTTCGCGGCGAGCTGGGCGCCGAACAACGACGATCCGAGGATGTAGAGCGGAACTCTGGTGCCACGTCCGGGCGTCGCGGTGATCCCACGGGTGCGGGCGAGATCCGACGGCGAGTCCCCCAGGAATGCCTGCAGCTCCCGCACGTCGTCGGGGAAGTGCTCGGCGGCCGACGGCTCGCGACGCAAGGCGCGGAACGTCTGCGGGTCGGTGCCGGGCGCTCGGCCCAGCCCCAGGTCGATCCTGTCCGGGTGCAACTCTGCCAATGTGCCGAACTGTTCGGCGATCACGAGCGGCGAGTGGTTGGGCAGCATCACCCCACCGGAGCCCAGGCGGATCCGCTCGGTCTGGGAGGCGATGTGCGCCATGAGCACCGCCGGCGCCGAGGAGGCGATGGACCCCATGTTGTGGTGCTCGGAGTACCAGACCCGGTCATAGTCCAGCTCCTCCGCCCTGCGCGCCAACGCCACCGAATCCTGCAACGCCTCACCGACGGACTGACCGGGGCGGACGGAGGCGAAGTCGATCACGGACAGGGGCATCGGGGAGGGGGTCATGACCGGTCCAACCCACGCCCTGCGGGGCCTATTCCGTCCCGCGTCCGGCCGGGGGCGGCACACTGGGGGTATGTCCGCACCCGGCTCCGGTTCCAGTTCCAGTTCCAGTTCCAGT
>NZ_JAALEF010000122.1:0-8250 GCF_014145245.1 Dietzia sp. B44
CGGACCAGCAGCCCCCCGCGGCGCCGACGGGCGTCCCCCTGCCCTCGGCGTCGGACCCGGTGCTCTGGCCGCAGCGCGAGGCGCTCAAGGCGGCACTGCAGTACCCGGGCCTGGCGGGACCGCTCTTCGACTCGCTCCCGGGCGAGTGCTACACCCATCCCGCCTACGCCCTGATCGCGGACGCGCTGTCCGCGGCCGGGGGGTGCGCCTCCGGGAAGAGCGGCGCGAACTGGGTGTCCGAGGTGTCGCGGGGACTCGAGGACGACGGTCTGCAGCGGCTGGTGGGCCTCATGGCGGTCGAGACGCTCCGCGTGGCCGAGGACGCGCTGCCCCGCTACGTCTCCGGCGTGCTCGCCCGCCTACAGGAGGTGTGGGTGTCCGGCCAGATCGCCGACCTCAAGTCCAAGGTCCAGCGGATGAGTCCGGCGGCCGACCCGGAGGGGTACTCGGCGCTGTTCGGCGACCTCGTGGCGTTGGAGGAATACCGGCGCGGACTGCTCGAGCAGGCCGTGGGCGCCACGCCCGACATCGCCTGAGCTCGCGATTTGGTCCGATGGTCGCCCTCGCACTAAGGTGAGTTCTCGGTGTCCGACGTGCTCGTCGGTCACCGGCAGCAATCCCCCATAGCTCAATTGGCAGAGCATTCGACTGTTAATCGAAGGGTTTCTGGTTCGAGTCCAGATGGGGGAGCAGTAGATCAGGCCGGAGGAGACACTCCTCCGGCCTGATCCGCATTTCGGGGTTAGCCGGGCTGGAGTGTCCGGAAGTCGCCGCGGTCGAAGTCGACGCGGAACCGCCTGGAGACGATCCGCCAGCCCGCGGGGGTCCTGGTCCACAGGTCGGAGTACTCGCCGAAGCACTCGTAGCTCAGTCCGGCCTGGTCTCCCGTCCCGAGGTGAAGCACCCGCGCGTACGTCAGACTCCTCGCCCGGTCCTCGTCTCCGTCGAGCGCGAGGTGCACCCTGTGGTTGCCCAGCAGATGCTGGGAGGGGCCACACCCGCCGAGGTGGTCCCGCACCGTCCGGACGATCTGCTCCCGACCGGCCGCCCCGTACCCGGTCGCGGATTCGGTGAACAGCTCTCCCAGCCCGTCCCAGTCGCGGGTGTCCAGAGCGGTGGCGATGTCCGCCAGCCGCTCGATGATCTGGTCCCTGTCACTGCTCATCACCTTTTCCTAGCAGGGATCGCCGGGCGATCTCAGCCTTCGTCGTTAACCTGGCGCCATGACCGACGCCGAAGTCACCCTCTCGACCGGCCGCGTCCGTGGGACCGAGCTCGGTGACGTCGTCCGCTTCTACGGCATCCCGTACGCCGAGGACCCGGTCGGCGAGCTGCGCTTCGCCTCCCCGGTCCGTAGAGCGCCGTGGGACGGGGTCCGTGATGCGACGAGGCCCGCCGCCACCGCCCAGAGGCTGAGGTTCGACCCGGACCCGGCGATCCCCGAGCCGATCGTCGCGGGCACCGACATCCTGCACGTGGACGTGTGGGCGCCGGCGACGGGTTCCGGGCACCCGGTGATGGTGTGGATCCACGGGGGCGGCTGGGAATCGGGGTCGTCCCATCAGCCGTGGTTCGACGGTGCGACCTTCGCCCGCCGGGGGATCATCGTGGTCTCGGTGGGCTACCGCCTGGGTGTCGAGGGCTTCACGCCGTTCCCCGACGCCCCGGACAATCGCGGGATGCTCGACTGGATCGCCGCCCTCGAGTGGGTCCGGGACGAGATCGCCGCGTTCGGCGGAGATCCCGACAGGGTGACGGTCACCGGGCAGTCGGCCGGCGGGGGAGCGGTGCTGTGCCTGTTGGGTTCACCGCCGGCGGCAGGGCTGTTCCACGGGGCGATCGCGGCGTCACCGGCGGTCCTGCGGGCCCCGGCGACCCGCCCGCCCAAGGGGATCACCGCGGAGGAGCTGGCGGCCGGGGGACGTGGCGCCGTGGACGAGTTCCATCGGCGCCTCCGGCGCGAGAACCAGTTCACGCTCCCGTTCCGTCCGGTGGTCGGAGGCGAGACGGTCCCGGCCCCTCCCCTCGAGGCGGTCGCCGCAGGCCCTTCAACGAGCGTCCCGCTGCTCATCGGTTCCACCGCGACGGAGTTCGAGGCCGTCTCGGACAAGCTCCCGGGTCCGGCGCTGGTGCCGGGGGCCGCGTTCATGGCGGTGTCCCAGCAACTCCCCAGGCAGGGGCTCAGGGCGCTGGCCCGGCAGTCGAACGGCCGGTCTCTGCGACGGAGCGTGGGCGCGGTGATCGACGCGGCCGCGATCCACTCCACGGTGGCCCGCGCAGCCGAGACCAGGGTGGCCGCCGGCGACCCGACGTGGGTGTACGACTTCTGCTGGACCGGGGGAAACGGGCCCAGGCACTGCGCCGACCTTCCGTTCTTCTGGGCCGTCCCGGACGGGGAGAACGTGGAACGCTATCTCGGTGCCCCGCCGCCGGCGGGTCTGGTCGAGGGGATGCACGACTCGTGGGTCGACTTCGTGACCACCGGCGATCCGGGTCATCCCGCCTATGAGTCGCCCGAGCGGCTGGTCATGGCATGGGACGACCCGCCCTCGCAGGTCGCCGACGGACTCTCGGCAGTGCGTGCCGTCTGGTGGCCGGAGGACCGGTGAGGGGTCTTGCTACGATTGCGCGGCACGTGCCGGTGGATGCTCCCGGCGCGTGCGGGGGGCTATAGCTCAGTTGGTTAGAGCCGCGGACTCATAATCCGCTGGTCGCGGGTTCGAGCCCCGCTGGCCCCACCATCACGACGCCGATGCGCCGACCACCCCGGGTCAGTACGCCAGACCCATCCGCAGCGCTCCGACCGCCTCCGAGAGCGCGGCGCGCGCGAGCGGGGTGGCGCCGACGGCGTTGACGAACGGGTGGACCATCGTGGAATGCCGGCGCAGCGAGACCTTGACGCCGGCGTCGGCCATCTTCCGCGCGTACGCCTCGCCCTCATCGCGCAGCGGGTCGAACCCGCCGGTGGCGACGTGCGCCGGGGGCAGGCCGGAGAAGTCCTCGGCCAGCAGCGGGGAGGCCCGCGGGTCGAGGCGGTCGTCGTCGGAACGCAGGTAGGTGTTCTCGTAGAAGTCCATGTTCTTCCCCGTGAGGAAGAAGCCCTCGCCGAACAGCTCGAACGAGCGGGTCCGCGTCGACATGTTGGTCGCGGGGACGAACAGCAGTTGGAAGTCGGGGGTCTTCTCGCCGGCGTCGCGGGTCTGTTGACACACGACCGCCGCCAGGTTCCCGCCCGCGCTGTCGCCGCCCACCGCGATGCGCGTCGGGTCGACCCCGAGGGACCCGGCGTTGTCCCGCACGTACCGGAACGAGGCCAGGGCGTCCTCGGCCGCCGTGGGGAAGAGGAACTCGGGGGCCAGACGGTAGTCCACGCTGAGAACCTTGAGGCCGCCCATCCGCGCGATGTACCGGCAGGTCGCATCGTGGGAGTCGATGCTCCCGAGCACCCACCCGCCGCCGTGGAAGAACACGAGCATCGGCAGCGCTTCGTCGCCGTGGACGGGGGAGTACAGGCGGGCGGGCAGGTCGGCCCGGGCGGTCTCGTCGCCGGGCTGATCCGTTCCGGCGAGCGGGAGGACGAGGTCCTTGACGACGGCGAGGTCGATCCGGTTCCCCGAGACGGTGTACGCCGACCGCTCCACCGTCTGGCGTGCCTGTTCGACCGGCATGTCCTCGTACTCGCCCTCGGACAACAGGGACATCACCCGGACCCCGGCCTGGAAATGCGGGTCCAGCACCTGGCCGTCGATCCTCCGGGGGGCGCCACCTGCCAGCTGGATGACCGGACCGGGTAGAGAACCAGAGGCGGTCATGGCCGCCTTGGTGAGGCGGTCGGCGATCGAGGGGCGGAAAGTCCTGTGTCCGGACATCGGTGAGCGCATTGCCACATTGTGCCGAGGATGGAGAGGATGATCGGGGAGAATCGACGAAGGGACTGGTCATGCGTTCAGATTCGGACCCGGTGGTGCACGTCGAGGGCCTGGTCAAGACGTTCGGCGCCACCCGGGCGCTCGACGGCCTGGACCTCGACGTCCGCCGCGGCGAGGTACACGGCTTCCTGGGGCCCAACGGTTCCGGGAAATCCACCACCATCAGGATCCTGCTGGGTCTGATGCGGTCCGATTCGGGACGGGTGACCCTGTTCGGCCGCGATCCGTGGCGCGATGCGGTCGACCTCCACTCCAGGCTGGCGTACGTCCCGGGGGAGGTGACGCTGTGGCCCCGCCTGACCGGCGGCCAGTGCATCGACATACTGGGACGAGCGCTGGGGGGACTGGACCCGGCACGCCGCGACCAGCTGATCGAACGCTTCCGCCTGGACCCCACCAAGCGCACCCGTGACTACTCCAAGGGGAACCGGCAGAAGGTCTCACTCGTGGCGGCCCTGGCGTCCGGCGCCGAACTGCTCGTGTTGGACGAGCCCACCTCCGGTCTGGATCCGCTGATGGAGCAGGTGTTCCAGGGCTGCGTCCGGGAGGCCGTCGACGGTGGTTCCACCGTGCTGCTCTCCAGCCACATCATGGGTGAGGTCGAGGCGCTGGCCGATCGGGTGAGCATCATCCGCGACGGCCGCACGATCAGCTCGGGCACCCTGGGCGACCTGCGCCGCCACACCACCACGGAGGTCCACGCCGTCACCGACACCGATCCCCGCGCACTGGAGACCGTGGGCGGGGTCGACGGTCTGCGGTTGGAGCGCTCCGGGGACGGGCGGTTCGACGTCCGCTGCCACGTGCCGGCAGAGCGGCTCGCCGAGGTCACGGGGATCCTGCACGCGGCCGGCATACACACCCTCACCGCCACCCCACCCAGCCTGGACGACCTCTTCCTCTCCGCCTACTCGGGCGCGGGGGCCGCAGGGGGACCCGCAGAGGCGGGCACGACCCCCGGCGGGTCGCGGTGAACTCCGCATTCGCCGGCACAGGCCTGCTGGCCCGGATCGACCTGCGGACGGGGTGGCGCTCCGCCGCCGCGTGGGTCCTCGGGCTGGTCGCGCTGTATCTGCTCACCGCCGTCTCGATAGCGGCCCTGTACGACACGCCGGAGAAGCTCGCCACCTACTCCGCCTCCCTGGGCGAGGCGATGGTGATGCTCAACGGACGTATAGCGGGGCTCGACACCCTGGGTGGGGTCATGATGAACGAGTACGCGTTCATCGCCTCCTTCGCGATCCCGATCATGGCGATCGCCCTGACCGCTCGGTCCACCCGCCGGGAGGAGGAGACCGGCAGGACGGAACTCCTCCTGTCCGCCCGGACGGGTCGGCTCGCCCCGGTCACGGCGGCCCTCGTCGTCGTCGCCGGCGTGTTCCTCCTCCTCGGCGCCGGAATCTGGGCGTCGACGCTCGCCATCCCGGTCGACCGGACCGGGGCCGCGCTCTACGCGGCGTCGATCGTCGCCACCGGATGGGTATACGCCGCTGCCACTGCCGTGCTCGCGCAGGTGGTGGCCCACAACCGCACCGTGTGGGCGACGGGCATGACCTTGGCCGGACTCACCCTCGTCCTGCGGGGGATCGGGGACACCAACGACAACTGGGTGAGCTGGACCTCCCCCCTGGGGTGGCACGGGTTGGTCCGGCCGTTCGGGGACCCCTCCGCACTCCCGCTGGTGGTGGCCGTCGTGACGGCCGGAGCTCTGTCCGCCGCCGCCCTGTGGCTCTCCGGCCGCCGCGATGTCGGCGCCGGGTTGGTGCCGGCCCGGACGGGCTCGGCCACGGCGTCGAGGTGGCGGGCGTCCGAGCTCGGCGTGGCGGTACACCAGCACCTCGGTGCGTTCATCGGATGGACGGTCGGGGTCGTGGCGCTCATGACCATGTACGGCGCCCTGATGAACGTCGTGGTCGAGGCGATCATGTCCAACCCCGCCCTCGCGGCCTTCCTGGTCGAGTCCCCGGCCCTCGTCGACTCCCTCGTGCAGATGCTCGTCGTGTTCGTCGGGATCCTCGGCGCGGGGTTCGCCCTCCAGACCCTCGGCGGACTGCGGGGGGAGGAGACCACGGGACGGTTGGAGCTCGAACTCGCGGCCGGCCGCTCGAGATGGTCACTGTTGGCCCTGCACACCGCTGTGGTCGCCGCGGGCGCCGTCCTGGTCGTGGTGGCGGGTTCCGCGGCCTTCGCGCTGGCCACCTCCGTCGCCCTCGACGACCCGGACTCGCTGGGGCGCATCGTCGCGGCCGGGTCCTGGCAGGTGCCGGCCGCGCTCGTATTCGTCGGGGTGTCGGTAGCTCTGTTCGGGTGGGTACCCCGCATGCAGGCCCTGGCCTGGGCGCTGTTCGCCGTCTCCGCGGTCGTCACGTTCATGGGCCCCACCCTCAGACTCACCGAGTCCCAGATGCGCCTGTCACCGTTCGGTGCGGTGGGGCGGGCCCCCGTCGGGCCGGTCGACACGATCGGGGTGGCGGTACTGCTGCTTGTGGCGGTCGCCCTGGTGGGCGCGGGGCTGGTCGGGTTCCGTCGGCGCGACGTGCCGCGGACGTGACCGCCGAGCTGACACACTGACCACACAGCTGTAGACGATCCGGCCGACGACGGCCCGATCTGACATCACCCGGGAGGATCACATGTCGGACGAGTTCGATCGAGACCGGCTGGACGCAGCCCTGGCGGCCGTCGAGGACTGGCCGGTGGACAACGTCTCGGCAGCGGTCGTCGGTCCGGAGGGGCTCCTGGCCGTGCGTGGCGACGAGGACCGCGTCTACCGTCTCGCCTCGGTGACCAAACCGATAGTGGCCGTGGCCGCGCTCCTCGCTGTCGAGGAGGAGGCGATCTCCCTCGACGAGGCCGCCGGGCCCGAGGGCTCGACCGTCCGCCACCTGTTGGCCCACGCATCCGGTCTGGACTTCAGTGATCGCGGGAAGGTGCGCGCCGGGCCGGGGGAGCGACGCATCTACTCCTCGGCCGGCTTCGAGGTGCTCGCGGACCACATCGCCGACGCCACGGGGATCGCCTTCCCCGACTACCTCACCGAGGCCGTGTGTCAGCCGCTCGGGATGGGATCGACGGTGCTCGAGGGCTCGGCCGGACACGGCGCCTCGGCCAGCCTCGCCGACCTGGTCGCCTTCGCGACCGAACTCGTGGCACCGCGGCTCCTGGCGCCCGAGACACTGGAGGAGGCGGTGAACGAGCAGTTCCGCGGCCTCGACGGCGTCGTGCCCGGTTACGGAATGCACAAACCGTGTCCGTGGGGTCTGGGGTTCGAACTCCGGGAGGCCAAGTATCCCCACTGGACCGGCCAGCACAATTCTCCCGGGACCTTCGGGCACTTCGGACAGTCGGGCACGTTGCTGTGGGTGCAGCCCGAGATCGAGACGGCCCTGGTCGTGCTCACCGACCGCGACTTCGGGGACTGGGCCAAACCGCTGTGGCCGGAGTTGTCGGACAGGGTGGTGGACGCCGCAACCCGTCGCAGCCGCCCGGAGGACTCCCTCGGGGGCTGACGCACCCTCCTCGCCGACACGCCGCCGGGGACTCACACCGGCGGGATTACGGTGCTGTAACTTTGCTGAGAATGCAGAAGTGTCGCTGGTGTAATTCGTTCACTTGAGGCACAGTTGTGTACTACAACCACATACGAATCATCGTTCACACGATATCGCGAGGTCGTTGGGGAAGACGTCCCTCAGTGAGTCGGGAGTGAAGCGATGTCTGATCTGAACCATTTCGCGGATACGACGACCGGCGTGGTGTTCATCCATGCCGCGCCTACCGCGTTGTGCCCTCACGTCGAGTGGGCTCTCGCGAGCACCCTCGACGCGTCCTCCGCCATGCGTTGGGAGGACCAGCCGGCCCAGCCGGGCGCCCGCAAGGCGATCGTCGACTGGATCGGTCCGGTCGGCACCGGTGCTCGCCTGGCCGATTCGCTGGCCAAGTGGTCGATGCTGGCCTTCGAGGTCACCGAGGACCCGAGCGACCTCGTCGACGGCGAACGCTTCTCGCACACCCCGGAACTCGGGATGTGGCGAGGCCAGACGGGCGCGAGCGGGGACGTGGTGATCGGGGAGAACAGGCTCCGGCACCTCATGGCCGCAGGCCCCGCCGCGTTCCACGCCTCGGTGGACGCCGAACTCGGCACCGCATGGGACCGCGCGCTGGAGCCGCTCCGCGGGCATCCCGCCGCTGCCGAGGTCACCTGGCTCTCCCGCGTCGGCTGACGAGCGCCGACAGGCCGGTTCCGGTCGGCGATCCCCGACTCACGACGACTCGCCGACGAACGCCCGCACCCTCTCGGGGTGCGGGCGTTCTCGTGCCG
>NZ_JAALEF010000123.1:0-2211 GCF_014145245.1 Dietzia sp. B44
CCCGTCTCCGATTCGCCGTGGGGGACGTAACCCCGCCCGGGGGCCACGAACAGCAGCACCACCGCAGCGCCCGCCGCGACCAGCCCCAGCGCGAACAGTGCGTCGGAGATCCCGGTCACGAAGACGTCGGCGGCGGCGTCGACTATCCCCTGGAGCGCCGGCCCGGCCACGGCGACGAACTCCACCGCGCCGGCGAACGAGCTCTCCACCGCCTGTCGCCCGGACTCGGGCACGCCGGGCAGGACGTCGACGATCCCGGTGGCGTAGCGGCCGGCCAGGATGCTGCCCGAGAGCGCGATGCCGATCGCGGCTCCCACCTCGCGCATCGCGTCGTTGACGGCGGCGGCCACCCCCTGTTCGTCGACGGAGATGTCGGAGACGATCGCCGAGGTCGCCGGCGCCGTCGAGAGCCCCAGACCCACGCCCGCCGCGAGCATCGGCCACATGATGTCCCAGTACGTGGAGTCGACACCCAGCCGGGAGAGCAGGATCATCCCGGCCGCGATCGCGCCGACGCCCACCACGGAGACGACCCGCAGCCCGACCACGGCGGTGATGCGGGGCGAGACCAGCGAGAAGAGCAGGACCGGCAGCGCCATCGGAGCCAACGCCAGGGAGGCGGCGATCGGGTCGTACCCCTTGACCAACTGCAGGTACTGCACGATCAGCAGGAAGAACCCGAAGATCGTCAGGAACTGCATCCCGACGGAGATGGAACCCGTGGCGAAGCCCCGCCGGCGGAAGTACCGCACGTCGAGAAGGGGATCGGTGGCACGGAGTTCGACCAGGACGAAGGCCAGCAGGCTCACCGCGGCCACGATGAGGGTGACGACGACGAGGGGGTCGGAGAAACTCGTGTGCGCGCCCTCGATGAGGCCGAAGACGACGCCACCGACCGCCAGCGCCGAGAACACGGATCCCAGCACGTCCGGCCGCCCGTGCCGGGACGCCACGGATTCACCGATCGTGAGGGCGGCCAGGAGCACCAGCAGACCGATGCCGGAGTAGACCACGAAGATCGCCTTCCACGACCACACCTCCAGCATGACCCCCGAGCTGAGCAGGCCGACGATCCCGCCGATACCCGCGAACCCGGCCCACATGCCCACTGCGGAACCGCGACGCTCGGACGGGAAACTGGCGGTGAGCAGCGAGAGCGTGGAGGGCATGACGAACGCCGCGCCCACTCCGGCCACCGCACGCAGGACGATCACCCAGAGCGGCGAGTCCAGCCAGATGGGCAGGGCCGAGGACACGGTGAACAGGGCCAGCCCCACGATGAGGGTGGCCCGGCGGCCGAAGCGGTCGCCCAGGGCGCCTGCGGTGAGCACGAGCGCGGCGAGCGCCAGCGTGTAGGAATCGACGATCCAGGTGAGCTGGGCCTGGGTTGCCCCGGTGGCCACGGCGATGTCCGGGAGGGAGGTGTACAGCGCGGACATCGTGGCGACGACCAGCGACACCGCCACGATGTTGACGAACAGCAGCCAGCGGCGCCGTCCGGTGGTCAGTTCCAGCACTTCGGCTCCCTGGGGTCGGAGGTGGCGACATCTGAAGAAACGATACCGCCGGTATCGGTCGGGTCACCACACCGTATCCCACCGGGGGCCGTCACAATGGACCCATGCAGTCTCCGACCGATCCGCGCCGCGCCCGCTCGCGGGGAAAACTCCTGGACGCCGCGGTGGACCTGCTCCTGTCAGGTGGTGCCGCGGCGGTGACGGTGGACGCGGTCACCCGCGTGTCCGGCGTCGCCCGGACCACGCTGTACCGCAACTTCCCCTCCACCGACTCACTGATCGCGGCGGCGTTCCGGCGCCTGCTGCCGGCGCCGGAGCCGCCTCCGAGTGACGCCCCGGTGCGCGATCAACTCGTCCAGCTGTGCACGTCCATGACGCGCCTGATCCAGGACGCCCCGCTCCAGCAGTCGATGTGGGGATGGCTGGCGATGGGCCGGGGTGCCGGGGACGACGACGAGGTGGGCGAGCTGCGCCGCGGCGTCGTGGACTCCTACGCCGCCCCCCTGCACGCCGTCCTGTCCACCGCCGAGTCCGCCGGAACCCTGATCCCCGGGGACCGCGACCTGGCGGTGGCCCAGCTCGCCGGGCCGGTGGTCCTCGCGCGCATGATCGGACTGCGACCGTTCACCGCCGCGGACATCGAGATGCTCGTCGACGACTTCCTGCGCAGCCGCCTCGCGGGGGAGGCGGCCCG
>NZ_JAALEF010000124.1:0-2515 GCF_014145245.1 Dietzia sp. B44
GCCCAACGGCTGGCGGGTCGGAGGTCGCGCCGAGGTGTGGACCCGGCTGGACTCCGGCCCGGGGTCGGACGCGGTCACCGTCGGCCTCAAGGGGACCCCCGACGACGCCGAGGTGACCATCACCGACGCCACGATCGGCTCCACTGCCGAGCCCGAGGTCTCCTCCCGGCACCAGGCCAGGGTCGCCCGGGACGGCGGGTCGCTGCGACTGACCGTCGACGGCACGCAACAGCGCTGGACCGTCGTCCGCTCGGCCGACCCCAGGGCGGCGGACACCTTCTGGGTCGCCGGCGACGGAGGCACCTGGGACCTGCGCATGCTCCCGCTGATCGACTCCCGGATCCACGACGCCGGCATGTCGGACGGTCAGATCCTCAGCCCCATGCCCGGGTCGGTCATCGCGTGCTTCGTCGCCGACGGTGACGAGGTGACCGCGGGCCAGAACGTCCTGGCCGTCGAGGCCATGAAGATGGAGCACGCCC
This sequence comes from Dietzia sp. B44, assembly GCF_014145245.1. Taxonomy (NCBI): domain Bacteria; kingdom Bacillati; phylum Actinomycetota; class Actinomycetes; order Mycobacteriales; family Dietziaceae; genus Dietzia; species Dietzia sp. B44. Next base: position 483 of record NZ_JAALEF010000124.1, read on the forward strand.
TGTCGGCGCCGATCGACGGAGTGGTCCGGCTGAACGTCTCCACCGGCGAGCAGGTGCCCGCCGACCACCTGCTCGCGACGGTCGAACCAAGCACGGTTGAATCAAGCGCCGTCGAGCCCCACCCCTCCACCGAGGAATCCCAAGGAGAAACCGATGCCTGAGTTGGAAGAGCACTACCAGGACCTCAAGGTCACTGTCGCCGAGTTCGCCGACAAGGTGGTGGCCCCCGCCTCGGCCGAGCACGACCGCAACCACACGTTCCCGTACGAGATCGTGGCCAAGATGGGCGAGATGGGCCTGTTCGGCCTGCCGTTCCCCGAGGAGTTCGGCGGCATGGGCGGCGACTACTTCGCCCTCTCCCTGGCGCTCGAGGAGCTGGGTCGTGTCGACCAGTCGACCGCCATGACGCTCGAGGCCGGCGTGGGCCTGGGCGCGATGCCCATCTACCACTTCGGCACCGACGAGCAGAAGAACACCTGGCTGCCCGACCTCGCCGCGGGCACGAAGCTCGCGGGCTTCGGACTCACCGAGCCCGGCGCGGGATCGGACGCCGGCGCCACCAAGACCACCGCCAAGCGGGACGGCGACGAGTGGGTGGTCAACGGCAACAAGCAGTTCATCACCAACTCGGGGACCCACATCACGTCGCTGGTCAACGTCACCGCGGTGACAGGGGAGCGGCGGGCCGCGGACGGATCGGTGAAGAAGGCCATCTCGACCATCATCGTCCCGTCGGGGACGCCCGGCTTCACGGTCGAGCCGGCCTACGACAAGGTCGGGTGGAACTCCTCCGACACGCACCCGCTGACCTTCTCCGACGTGCGGGTCCCGGCCGAGAACATCCTCGGCGAGGAGGGGCGCGGGTACGCGAACTTCCTGTCGATCCTCGACGAGGGCCGCATCGCGATCGCCGCGGTCGCCACCGGCGCCGCGCAGGGGTGCGTCGACGAGTCGGTGAAGTACGCGCGTGAACGCGAGTCCATGGGCCAGAAGATCGGGTCGTTCCAGGCGATCTCCTTCAAGATCGCCCGCATGGAGGCCCGCGCCCACACCGCGCGCTGCGCCTACTACGAGGCCGCGCGTCTCATGCTGGCCGGCAAGCCCTTCAAGAAGGAGGCCGCCATCGCCAAGATGGTCTCCTCCGAGGCGGCCATGGACAACGCCCGGGACGCCACCCAGATCCACGGCGGCTACGGGTTCATGAACGAGTACCTGGTGGCCCGGCACTACCGGGACTCCAAGATCCTCGAGATCGGCGAGGGCACCACCGAGGTGCAGCTCATGCTGATCGCGCGCGGTCTCGGGTTATGAGTGACCAGGCTGTGACGATGGACGGACAGCGCAATGAGATCGTCCAGCGCGGACTGTGGTTCGAGGAGTACGAGGTGGGCACCGCCTACCTCCACCGTCCCGGCCGCACGATGACCGAGACGGACAACGTCCTGTTCACCACGCTCACCATGAACACCCAGGCCCTGCACCTGGACGCCGCGTGGTCGGCCGAGCAGCCCGGTTTCGGCGGCGAGCGGCTCATGAACTCCATGCACACGCTGTCGACGCTGGTCGGGCTGTCGGTCGCGCAGCTCACCCAGGGCACGATCGTGGCCAACCTCGGGTTCTCCGAGGTCACCTTCCCCAAGCCCGTGTTGCACGGTGACACCCTCTACGCCGAGACGGTGTGCACGGACAAGCGGGAGTCGAAGTCGCGCCCGGGCGAGGGCATCGTGACTCTCGAGCACATCGGTCGCAACCAGCACGGTGACGTGGTGGCCAGGGCCGTCCGCAAGACGCTGGTCCGTAAGCGTCCGGCCGAGCAGCCGGGGGAGGGGTCGGCATGACCCCGGCGTGGATCCCGCCCGGCCCGGCACTGCTGTTCTGCCCGGCCGACCGCCCCGAGCGGTACGGCAAGGCGGCCGAGCGCGCGGACGTGGTGATCGTGGATCTGGAGGACGCGGTCGCACCGGACGCCCGACCGGCCGCCCGGGAGGCGCTCGTGGCCTCCGATCTCGATCCGGAGCGCACGATCGTCCGGG
>NZ_JAALEF010000124.1:2757-6147 GCF_014145245.1 Dietzia sp. B44
GGATGATGTGGGGCGCCGAGGACCTCCTGGCCGCCATGGGTGGCTCGACCAGCCGTTTCTCGGGAATCGAGGCCGGTGGCCCCCGGGTCGCGGGGGAGTACCGCGACGTCCCGAGGCACGCGCGTGCGCAGGTCGCGCTCGCGGCGGCCGCGTTCGGTCGGTGGGCGGTGGACTCGGTCCACCTCGACATCGCCGACGAGGCGGGTCAGCGCGCCGAGGCGCTCGACGCCGTCGCCCTGGGGTTCGTGGCCACCGCCTGCATCCACCCGTCCCAGGTGGCGGTGGTCCGACAGGCCTACGCGCCCGACGACGACGAGGTGGCCTGGGCCCGGAAGGTCCTCGACGCCGCCCGGAGCAACCAGGGTGTCTTCCGGCTGGACGGCCGCATGGTCGACGGCCCCGTCTTCCGACAGGCCGAGGCGACGATGCGTCGCGCCGCGGCCTCCGCCACCTGACTCGCCGCCACCCGACACGCCGCCACCCGACACTGCAACCCCCACTTCGTGGGCCGTCCGATCCCACCCTCAAGGAGCACCGAGATGACCACCACCGATCTCGATTCCACCCCACTGGACCCCGCCCTGTCCCACACCCGTGGGGACGCCGACGTCCCGCTGCTCACGCAGACGATCGCCGACAACCTGGCCGCCACGGTCGAGCGCTTCGGCGACCGCGACGCCCTCGTCGACGTGCAGGCCGGACGCCGGTGGACCTACACGGAGTTCCACGCCGACGTCCGTCGCCTGGCCTCGGGCCTGCTCCGGCTCGGGATCCGGACCGGCGACCGCGTGGGGATCTGGTCCCCCAACCGCTGGGAGTGGGTGATGATCCAGTACGCCACCGCCGAGATCGGGGCGGTGCTGGTCAACATCAACCCCTCCTACCGCGTCCACGAGCTGGAGTACGTGCTCAAGCAGGCCGGGATCAAGGCCGTGGTCGCGGCGCCCCAGTTCAAGGACTCGGACTACACCGGCATGCTCTCGCAGGTCCAGCCGAGCTGCCCGGACCTCGAGGTCGTCGTGCTGTTCGGCGACGAGGAGTGGGAGTCGATGATGTCGGGGCCCACCGACCCGGAGGAGCTGGCCGGGATCCGCGCCGGTCTCGGCGCCGGCGACCCCATCAACATCCAGTACACGTCGGGCACGACCGGGTTCCCCAAGGGCGCCACCCTCTCGCACACCAACATCCTCAACAACGGGTTCTTCGTGGGCGAGACGATCAACTACTCGGAGGTGGACCGGGTCTGCATCCCGGTGCCCTTCTACCACTGCTTCGGCATGGTGATGGGCAACCTCGCGTGCACCACCCACGGGTCGTGCATGGTGATCCCCGCGCCGGCGTTCGACCCCGCCGCCTCGCTGCGGGCGGTGGCGCAGGAGAAGTGCACGAGCCTGTACGGCGTGCCGACGATGTTCATCGCCGAGCTCGCGCTCGAGGACTTCGACTCCTACGACCTGTCGTCCCTGCGGACCGGGATCATGGCGGGGTCGCCGTGCCCGGAGGCGACCATGCGTCAGGTGATCGACCAGATGAACATGGAGGAGGTCTCGATCTGTTACGGCATGACCGAGACCTCCCCGGTGTCCACCCAGACCCGGGCCGACGACTCGTTGGACCGCCGCGTCTCCACCGTGGGGCGGGTCGGCCAGCACCTGGAGATCAAGATCGTCGACCCGGAGTCGGGTGAGACCCTGCCGCGCGGCGAGGCGGGGGAGTTCTGTACCAAGGGGTACAGCGTGATGATCGGGTACTGGAACGAGCCGGAGAAGACCGCGGAGGCCCTCGACGCCGACGGGTGGATGCACACCGGGGACATCGGGGAGATGGACTCCGACGGTTACGTCAAGATCACCGGCCGGATCAAGGACATGGTGATCCGCGGCGGCGAGAACATCTATCCGCGCGAGGTCGAGGAGTTCCTCTACACGCACCCCGACATCCTCGACGCCCAGGTGATCGGGGTGCCGGATCCCAAGTACGGCGAGGAGCTCATGGCGTGGGTCCGGCTCAAGCCCGGGCGCGACGACCTCACGGCCGACGAGGTCCGCGATTTCGCCACCGGCAAGCTCGCGCGCCACAAGATCCCGAAGTACGTCCACGTGGTGGACGAGTTCCCCATGACGGTCACAGGCAAGGTCCGCAAGGTCGACATGCGCAAGACGGCGATCGAGATCCTCGGCATCGCCTGACGGCCCACACACCCAAGGAGGACGTGTATGTCCAGCAAGATCATGACAGCGGCGGAGGCCGTCGCGGACATCCCGGACGGGGCGTCGATCGCCGCCGGCGGATTCGGGCTGTGCGGGATCCCCCAGGTCGTCATCGAGGCCCTCGCGTCCCGCGACGTCGGCGACTTCGAGGTCTTCTCCAACAACGCCGGGGTCGACGGCAAGGGCCTCGGCATGCTCCTGGAGACCGGGAAGCTCCGGCGCATCGTCTCGTCGTACGTGGGCGAGAACAAGGAGTTCGCCCGCCAGTACCTGTCCGGTGAGCTCGAGGTCGAGTTGACGCCGCAGGGCACCCTCGCCGAGCGGATGCGCGCGGGCGGCTCCGGGATCGGGGCGTTCTACACGCGGACCGGCGTGGGCACCTACGTGGCCGACGGCGGGATGCCGTGGAAGTACGACTCCGAGGGCGGCGTCGCGGTGGCCTCGCCGCCCAAGGAGACCCGGGAGATCCGGGGCGAGACCTACGTGCTCGAGCAGGCCATCGAGGCCGACTTCTCGCTGGTGCGGGCTGCGGTCGCGGACCGCAGCGGCAACCTGCGGTTCAACCTCACCGCACGCAACTTCTCACCGTTGGCCGCCATGGCCGGCCGGGTGTGCATCGTCGAGGCGGAGAAGATCGTCGAGGTCGGCGAGCTGGCCCCCGACGACATCCACCTGCCAGGCATCTTCGTGCACCGCCTGGTGGAGCTCACCGCGCAGCAGGTGGAGCAGACCAAGTGGATCGAGAAGACCACCACCAACCCGCCCTCGGAAGGACAGCGCTGATGAGCAGGATCGGACGCGACCGCAAGGCGATGGCCGCCCGCGCGGCCCTCGAACTGTCGGACGGCCAGTACGTGAACCTCGGTATCGGGCTCCCGACGCTGGTGCCCAACTACGTCCCCGAGGACGTCAACGTCACCCTGCAGTCGGAGAACGGACTGCTCGGGATCGGCCCCTACCCACACCCGGACGACGTCGACCCGGACCTGATCAACGCCGGCAAGGAGACCGTCACCACGCTCCCCGGCTCGTCGATCTTCGACTCCGCGATGAGCTTCGGGATGATCCGCTCGGGCAAGATCGACGTGGCGATCCTGGGGGCGATGGAGGTCAACCCGGCCGGTGACATCGCCAACTGGATGGTGCCCGGCGCGATGGTCAAGGGCATGGGCGGCGCGAT
>NZ_JAALEF010000125.1:0-6739 GCF_014145245.1 Dietzia sp. B44
AGGCGCCACCACGTGGATCCACGCGGTGGCGCCTGACGTCTCTCGTGGGTTCCGGCGGTGCCGCCTCCGTGCGGCGATCCGGTGCGCCCGGCTACGCGGCGAGCCGGCTCCCCTGGTGCCGGATCGCGGCCTCGGTGGAGACCAGGACGGTGCCGTCGACGACCCTGGCCGGGAACACGGACAGTCCGTACGACTCGTCGTCGACCCCGCGCCCGTCCTCCAAGGCGTAGGCCTGCTTGCCGATGGGGGAGATGGCCACGGGGACCCCCCCGCGGTCGCCGACGAGACCACGGCTCATCACGGCGGCCCGGGCGATCGGGTCGATGTTGCACAGGGCGTGGACACTGCCGTCGTCCAGGAGGTAGACGGCGATCTGTCGGCCGTCGGGCAGCAGGGCGGCGACGCCCCGCCCCGGGATGAGCCGCTCGAGGGGGCAGACCTCGATCTCGGTGGGGGACAGGAGTGCGGTCATGACGGTGTCCTTTCGGGGGTTCGGGTTGGGTCAGACTCGTGCGGGCATCGCGGGGGAGCCGAGGAGGACCGGGACCTTGCGGCCGTCCTTCTCCTCGAACTCGACGGTGGGGTCCGGGGACTCGGGCGCGTTGACGAAGGACACGAACCGGGCGAGCTTGTCGGGGTCGTCCAGAACCGCGGACCACTCGTCCACGTAGCCCGCGACGTGGGCCTCCATCCGACCCTCCAGCTCGGCGGCCAGGTCGAGGGAGTCGTCGCACACCACCTCGCGCAGGTGGTCGATGCCGCCGTCCAGCGATTCGAGCCAGGGCGCCATCCGCTGGAGCCGCTCGGCCGTCCGGACGTAGAACATCACCGTGCGGTCGATGTAGCGGATCAGCTCCTCGTCGGTCAGGTCACCGACGAGCAGTTGCGCGTGCCTGGGCGTCGCGCCCCCGTTGCCGCCGACGTACAGGTTCCAGCCGGTCTCGGTGGCGATCACGCCGACGTCCTTGCCGCGGGCCTCCGCGCATTCGCGCGCACACCCCGAGACCGCCATCTTGATCTTGTGGGGCGCGCGCAGTCCGCGGTAGCGGTTCTCCATCAGCACCGCCATCCCGACCGAGTCCTGCTGTCCGTAGCGGCACCACGAGGTGCCCACACAGCTCTTGACCGTGCGCAGCGACTTGCCGTAGGCGTGCCCCGACTCCATGCCGGCGTCCACGAGCCGCTTCCAGATCACCGGCAGTTCCTCGACGCGCGCACCGAACATGTCGATGCGCTGACCGCCGGTCACCTTGACGTACAGGTCGTGATCACGCGCGATCTCACCGATCACGATGAGTTGCTCCGCGGACACCTCGCCGCCCGGCATCCGGGGCACCACCGAATAGGTGCCGTTCTTCTGGATGTTGGCGAGGAAGTGGTCGTTGGTGTCCTGCAGTGCGGCCTGTTCCCCGTCGAGGACGTGGTCGGAACTGGTGGAGGCCAGGATGGACGCGACGGTGGGCTTGCAGATGTCGCAGCCGGACCCGTGGCCGAAGCGCTCGATCAGACCGGAGAAGGTCCGGATCCCGGTGACCGTGACGATCTCGAAGAGCTCCGACCGGGACTGCTCGAAGTGCTCACACAGCGCCGTCGACTGCTCGACCCCCTCCGCTTCGAGGACCTGCTTGAGCAGGGGGATACACGAGCCGCACGAGGTGCCGGCCCGGGTGCACGACTTGAGGTCGGCCACGTCGCAGGCGCCGCCGCAGATGGCCTCGCGGACGTCGCCCTTGGTGACGGCGTTGCACGAGCAGATCTGCGCCTCGTCGGGGAGCGCCTCCACCCCGACCCCGGGATCGTTACCGGTGGAGCGGGAGATGAGCGAGATCGGGTCGGGGGACGGCAGCGTGCGGCCGACGAGTGGCTTGAGCAGCGAGTACGGCCCGGAATCGCCGACGAACACCCCACCCAGGAGGGTCTGGGCGTCGTCGCTCATGACCAGCTTGGAGTAGGTCCCCGCGACGGGATCGTTGACCACCACCTCGAGGCAACCGGGCGTGACGCCGTGCGCGTCGCCGAAACTCGCCATGTCCACCCCGAGGAGCTTGAGTTTGGTGGACAGGTCGGCCCCGGTGAACTCCCCCTCGCCGCTGAGGATCGTGGCCGCGGCCACCTCGGCGGAGGTGTACCCGGGACCGACGAGCCCGTAGCAGGTGCCGTCGATGGCAGCGCACTCGCCGATCGCGTAGATGTTCGGGTCCGAGGTCCGGCACGCGAGGTCGGTGAGGATGCCGCCCCGCTCGGCGGTGTCCAGACCGGAGAGCCGCGCGAGTTCGTCCCTCGGGCGGACGCCCGCCGAGAACACCACGAAGGCGGCGTCGACGACCGTGGTGACCCCCTCGTCGTCGGTGAGTCGGACGGTCAGCCCGTCGGGCGTCTCGGCGATCTCCGTGCCGGTCACCGAGAGGTGGATCTCGATCCCCAGTTCACGGATCAGAGACGCCAGGACATGGCCGCCACCGGCGTCCACCTGCAGTGGCATGAGCCGGTCGTTGCGTTCGACCACGTGCGGCGTGAGCCCGAGCAGGCTCACGGCGTTGGCCGCCTCGAGGCCGAGCAACCCACCGCCGATCACGACGCCGTGGGAGCCCGACCCGGCGCGTTCGGCGGCCGCGCGGATCCCGTCGAGATCGTCGAGGGTGCGGTAGACGTGACATCCCGGGAGGTCATGGCCGGGCACCGGTGGGACGAACGCCCGCGAGCCGGTCGCCAGGACCAGCGTGTCGTAGGCGATCCGCTCGCCCGACGAGAGTTCGACCTCCCCGGCCTCGCGGTCGATCGCGGTGACCAGGTGACCCGATCGCACGGTCACCCGCGGATCGGCGCCGTGCCGGGCGTCCTCGAGGTGGAGCGACTCGCGGTCCCACGCCCCGACGTAGGAGGAGAGGCCGACGCGGTCGTACGCCGGGTCCGTCTCCTCGCCGATCACCGTGACGGTGAGATCGGCGGTGGCCCACCGGGACGCGAGGGTGGAGACGAACCGGTGGGCGACCATTCCGTGTCCGACGACGACGATGTGCTCGGTCATGTGGAGACCTCCTTCTAGCCTGTGCCGACCAGGCTAGAAAGCGCGTGTTTCCGCGCAGTGGCGGCGGATCACGGTGCCGTGACGACTTGCTCACAGGTGGAGGAGCGTCGGGTGAGGCCCACGGTGTCGAGCGGTGGGAGGGCTCTCAGTCGAGTGGCACGAGGTTGGCCGGAGACGCCGACACCTCTCCGACCCGGTCGAGGTTCTGGCGCAGGGTCTCCCACTCGCCGGCCGGGATCTCCTTGGTCAGCCTCCGCAGCACGGCGGCGTCCGGGGTGGCCCAGGCGACGGGCATGGGGGAGATGAACTGGTAGAGGTTGTCACCTCCGCGGGCGCTGCGGTTGCCCACCACGGCGACGCAGGGGACCCGCGTGCCCACGCGGACGTCGTGGCCCGGGATCTTCTCACAGCTGCGGACGGCCAGAGCGGGGAGCGAGCCCGCGGACCGGTCGACGGCGCGGTCGACCAGGGCCAGCAGGGTGAGCCCACGCGGTCGCACCTCGGCGACGATCGCCGGGACGAGTTCGGAGGTGGCGTAGGTGTGCGCCATGGATCCCATCTTCCGGGGGATGTACCCGATCATGGCCAGGCACCCGATCGCGAAGACGCCGGCCAGCGCGGCGATGATCCAGCCCCACGGTTCGAGGCCCGAGTAGAGCAGCATCCCGGTCCCGGCGGCGAGGACGACGACCCCGAGGATCCCGGCGGACCACTGCAGACGACGCACCTCGGCCAGGCTCTCGTTGTTCTTCCGGACCCAGGCGTCGTCCACGGGGAAGTCGGCGAGGCGGTACTGCTCGTGAGGGGCGCGGGAGGTGCGATCGGAGGCCATGGACCCAGTATCCCAGGCGCCACGGCGAGGGTGGGACGCCCAGGGCGGGCCGTGTGCTCAGCCGATCCCGGGCAGCTCCGGGCCGAGCAGGTCGTCGGCGTCGGTGATCCGGTAGGCGTAGCCCTGCTCGGCGAGGAACCGCTGGCGGTGGGCGGCGTACTCCGCGTCGAGGGTGTCCCGGGAGACCACGGAGTAGAAGTGCGCCTGTCCGCCGTCCTTCTTGGGGCGCAGGAGTCGCCCGAGCCGCTGGGCCTCCTCCTGCCGGGAGCCGAAGGTCCCGGAGACCTGCACGGCGACGCTCGCCTCCGGTAGGTCGATCGAGAAGTTGGCGACCTTGGACACCACCAGGGTGGAGATCTCCCCGGCGCGGAAGGCGTTGAAGAGCTTCTCCCGCTCCTTGTTGGAGGTGGAACCCTGGATCACCGGGGCGTCCAGCTCGACCCCCAGTTCCTCCAGCTGGTCCAGATAGGCGCCGATCACCAGCGTCGGGGCACCGGAGTGCCTGGCCAGGATCTGCTTCACCACCGCGATCTTGGTGCGGGCGGTCGAGCACAACTTGTACTTGTCCTCGGCCTCGGCGGTGGCGTACATCATCCGCTCGTTCTCGGTCAGCGTCACGCGGACCTCCACGCAGTCGGCCGGGGCGATCCACCCCTGCGCCTCGATGTCCTTCCAGGGGGCGTCGTAGCGCTTGGGGCCGATGAGGGAGAACACGTCACCCTCCCGGCCGTCCTCACGGACCAGCGTGGCGGTGAGCCCGAGACGGCGACGCGACTGCAGGTCCGCGGTCATCCGGAAGACCGGTGCCGGGAGCAGGTGCACCTCGTCGTAGATCATCAGTCCCCAGTCCCGGGAGTCGAAGAGCTCCAGCGCCCGGTGCACGCCCTTGGTCTTGCGGGTGACGACCTGATACGTGGCGATGGTGACCGGGCGGATCTCCTTGCGTTCGCCCGAGTACTCGCCGATCTCGTCCTCCGTGAGCGTGGTCCGGGCGAGCAGTTCGCGCTTCCACTGCCGACCGGCGACGGTGTTGGTCACGAGGATGAGCGTGGTGGCCTTGGCGCGGGCCATCGCCGCCGCGCCGACCATGGTCTTGCCGGCCCCGCAGGGCAGGACGACGACGCCGGAGCCGCCCGCCCAGAAGGAGTCCGCGGCCATCTGTTGGTAGTCGCGGAGCTCCCAGGGCTCGGACTCGGTGGACAGGGAGATCTCATGCGCCTCGCCGTCGACGTACCCGGCCAGGTCCTCGGCCGGCCACCCCACCTTCAGCAACTCCTGCTTGAGCCGACCGCGCTCGGACGCGTGGACGATCACGGTGTCGGCGTCGATCTCCGCCCCGAGCATCGGGGCGATCTTCTTGTGTCGCCTGACCTCGGCGAGCACTGCGGCGTCGAGAGAGATGAGGGTGAGACCGTGGACCGGGCTCTTGACCAGTTGAAGCCGGCCGTAGCGGGCCATGGTGTCCGCGATGTCGACCAGGAGCGGCTGTGGGACGGGGAAGCGCGAGTAGGTGACGAGCACGTCGACGACCTGCTCGGCGTCGTGACCGGCGGCCCGCGCGTTCCACAGGGCGAGCGGCGTGATCCGGTAGGTGTGGACGTGTTCGGGGGCGCGCTCGAGTTCGGCGAACGGGGCCAGGGCCTGCCGGGCGTCGCCTGCCTGGTCGTGGTCGATCTCCAGCAGCACGGTCTTGTCCGACTGGACGATCAGCGGTCCACCACTCACTTCGGTTCTCCTCGGTCCTCGCGGGCCCGCGTGGGTCCGACCCTCCAGTGTCCCGGAAATCGCGACGGAGGGTCGGGCCGGCGGGTGGGGTCAGCGGGTGGGGTCCACATCGGCCACCGAGATCACGCGGTGCAACGGCAGGGTCACGGCCTCGGCGGAATCGGGTTCCACCCCTTCGATCCGGCCCCCCGCGACGGAGACGGGGATGACGAGTCGCGACGTCGAGCGGCCCTGCGCGTCGACCACGGAGACCGTGACCGCGGTGCCCGACCCCGCGGCCTCGTGCAGGCGGGCGATGGCGGCCTGACCCGTGTACCCGTCACCCGAGGAACCGCGCGCCGACCGCACGCGGTCGGCCGAGCGCATCGCCGTGATCGCCGCACGGAGCTCGCCGGTGGTGGCGGTACGCGTCGGGACCCGGGGGGTGCGGCCGGGGGAGGTGGCCCGGACCCGGGCCACCGGGCGGGTGAGTGCGACGACGGCGCCGGAGGTGTCCTCGACGACGGGCGCGTACCCGTGCTCCCGGAGGGCCTCGACGAGATCCAACGGACGGGCCTGGGAGATGAGGACGGTCGGGGCGACGGACCGCAGGGCGCAACTCTCCGCCACCGGGGAGCCCAGGACCTGGGCCACAAGCGACGGGTCGTCACAGCGGAGGAACGACATCGCGGCCCCCGCCCGGAGTCGGCCGTGCCTCCGTGCGACGTCCTCGATGAGGTAGTCCAGGGACTGCGGGACCGGGGTGATCGAGGTCCGGGCGAGCAGATCCCTGATCCCGGCGGCGGTACGTCCCGAGTCCAGCGCCCGGCGCAGGGAGGTCTCGGTCACGCGGTAGGTGGTTGCGGCACCCGCGGACTCGACGTCGGCGAGCAACGCGAAGTCCGCCGCGAGCTCCGGGACGAGCGGCCCGGGGGCGAGGATGGTGAGGTCGGCCTGGACGATCACCTCGGAGACGGGTTCGGGGAGCGCCGCCCTCAGGACCGGCTCGAGCTCGTCGGCCGAGGGGGGACCGGCGGCGGGGGGGACGGAGACCAGGATCCTGGCCGCGCTGGTGGCGGTGGTCCCCACCACGAGGCCCAGCCGACGCGCCTCGCCGACGGTCTGGGTGCAGGTCCGTGACCCGGCCCGCGCGAACCACACCGGCGAGAACCACC
>NZ_JAALEF010000126.1:0-3351 GCF_014145245.1 Dietzia sp. B44
AGCGCTCGCTCCGCGGCTCGAACCGGACGGTCACCGCCTTGAAACCGGGCGTGTTGGACTCCCGTGCCACGTTCTGACGGTGGACCAGGTTGTTGGCCTCGGGGAAGTAGGCCGCGCAGCAGCCGCGGGCCGTCGGGTAGGACACCAGCCGGAACTCCTCCGCCCTGCGCTCGCTGGTCACGCCGTCCGCGCCGGTGAACACACTCACCACGTCGACCAGTTGGCGGTCCGCGAGGCCCAGGTCGCGCAGGTCATCCGGGTTCACGAGGATCACCCGGCGCCCCTCGGAGATGCCCCGGTAGCGGTCGTCGAGACCGTAGAACGTGGTGTTGTACTGGTCGTGGGACCGCATGGTCTGCAGGATCAGGTGCCCGGCCGGCGCCTCCAGCCACTCGAGCGGTGACACCGTGAAGTGCGCGCGCCCGGACGGGGTGGCGAAGGACCGGGTGTCGCGCGGTGGATTGGGCAGCACGAACCCGGACTTCTGCCGCACCCGCCGGTTGTAGTCGGTGAAGCCGGGGATCACCCGCGCGATGTGGTCGCGGATCACGTCGTAGTCCTCCGCCATCGCGCGCCACCCCACCGGGTGGTCGTGACCCAGGATCGCCTCCGCCATGCCCGCGACGATCTGCGGTTCGCTGAGCAACTGCTCCGACACCGGCTCCAGCCGCCCCTGGGACGAGCGGATCACCGACATCGAGTCCTCCACCGAGACGAACTGTGCGCCCCCGGGGTGGCGGTCGTCGCGGTCCGTCCGCCCGAGAGTCGGGAGGATGAGCGACGTCTGCCCGTGGACCACGTGGGAGCGGTTGGGCTTGGTCGACACGTGGACGGTCAGCCCGGTGCGTTGCATCCCCTTCTCGAGGACGTCGGTGTCCGAACAGGCCTTGGCGAAGTTGCCGCCCATGGAGACGAACACGTCCACGTCACCGCGCTCGAACGCCTCGAGCGTCTCGGTCGAGTCGTAGCCGTGCTCACGCGGCGAGGCGATGCCGAACTCGTCGTCGAGCCCGTCCAACAACGTCGCGCCCGGCTTCTCCCAGATCCCCATGGTCCGGTCGCCCTGCACGTTCGAGTGGCCGCGGACCGGGCAGGCGCCGGCCCCGGGCTTGCCGAAGTTGCCCTGCAGCAGCAGGACGTTGACGATCTCGCGCAGGGTGTCCACCGAGTGGGGCTGCTGCGTGAGTCCCAGAGCCCAGCAGATGATCGTGCCCCGCGAGTGCACGAGCAGCGTCGCCAGTCGCTCGACCTGGTCGCGGCGCAGACCCGTGGCCCGCTCGGTGGTCTCCCAGTCAAGCTCGGCACGCGCGGCGGCGTAGTCCCGGAAGCCCTCGGTGCACGTGTCCACGAAGTCGCGGTCCACGACCGTGCCGGGCGCGGCCTCCTCGGCCCGGAGCAGCAGGTGGCCCAGGGCCTGGAACAGCGCGAGGTCGCCACCCACCTTGATCTGCAGGAAGTCATCCGAGACGGTCTCGCCCCCGCCCTCGACCAGGCTCTTGGCGATCCCGGTGGGGGACTGCGGATCGGCGAACCCCAGCAGTCCGGCCTCGGGCAACGGGTTGACCGCCACCACGTGGGCCCCGCGCCGCCGGGCGTCGGTGAGGGTGGAGAGCATCCGTGGGTGGTTGGTGCCGGGATTCTGTCCGACGACGAGGATGACGTCCGCGTGATCGAAATCCTCGAGCGAGACAGTCCCCTTGCCGATGCCGATCGTGGGCGTCATGGCCGACCCGGAGGACTCGTGGCACATGTTGGAGCAGTCGGGCAGGTTGTTGGTGCCGATGGACCGCGCGAGAAGTTGGTACATGAACGCGGTCTCGTTGGCCGTCCGACCGGAGGTGTAGAACACGCAGCGGTCGGGCGAGGTGGCGGTGACGTGCTCGGCCATGAGCGCGAACGCCTCCCGCCAGCCGATCGGAGAGTAGTGCTCGTCGCCGGGCCTGAGCACCACCGGCTCGGTGATCCGGCCCTGGTTGCCCAGCCAGTACTCGGTCTTGTCCCGCAGCTCGCGGATCGGGTGGGCGGCCCACCACTCGGGGGTCACCGTCCGGGTCGTGGACTCCTCGGCCACCGCCTTGGCGCCGTTCTCGCAGAACTCCGCCGGCTTGCGCGGACCGGTGATGGACTCGGGCCAGGCGCACCCGGGGCAGTCCGTGCCGCCGCGGTGGTTGAGGCGGGCCAACGCCCGAGCCGTCCGGGTCGCCCCGGCCTGCGAGATCCCCCGCTCGAGCGCCACCGAGACGGCCTTGAGCCCCGCCGCGCTGGTCTCGGGTTCGCCGACCCGCAGGTCGGCCTCGTCGATGTCGGCGACGGGCGCGGACCGACGGATGCGGGGGACGAGGCTCATGGACCCATTGTGCGCCGGAACACACCGCGCCGCAGCCGCGGCCCGGGAGTGCGCGCGGTGCCGGATCAGTCGGCGACGCGCTCCGGATGGGTGTAGACGGTCGCGCGGTCGCCCCTGCTGAACCCGACCAGCGTCACCCCGGTCTCGGCGGCCAGGTCCACGGCCAACGACGAGGGGGCGCTGACCGCGGAGATCACCGGGATCCCCGCCATGGACGTCTTCTGCACGAGTTCGAACGAGGCACGCCCGGAGACCTGCAGGATCGTCTCCCGCAGCGGGAGCCGGCCCTCGCGCAGGGCCCAACCCACCACCTTGTCCACCGCGTTGTGCCGACCGACGTCCTCGCGCAGACAGAGCAGGTCGCCGTCGGGGGAGAACAGGGCCGCCGCGTGGACTCCGCCGGTGCGGCCGAAGACGATCTGGCCCTCGCGGAGCCGGTCGGGAAGGGAGAGCAGGACCGCAGCCCCGACCAGGGGGGTGGCCGGCTCGGCGGGGAAGTGGGTCGCCTTGCGCACCTCCGCGACCGAGTCGACGCCGCACACCCCGCAGGAGCTGGTCATGGCGGTCGCGCGGACGGACCGGGGCTCCGGGACATCCGGGGACAGGGTCACGGTGAGGGTGTTGTAGTCCTGCTCGGTGCGGCCGCTCACGGTGGTGCAGTAGCAGATCTCGGGGAGGTGGTCGCGGTGCCAGATCGCCCCCTCCGACACCAGGTAACCGGCGGCCAGGTCCATGTCGTCGCCCGGGGTGCGCATCGTGACGAGGTAGGGGCGTCCCCCGAGACGGACCTCCAGCGGCTCCTCCACCGCGAGGGTCGCCACCTCACGTCTGGCGTCACTGCCGGCGATGATCCTCCGCGCGGGGTGACGACTCGTCCGTCGTCCCATGGTGCAGAGGCTAGCCGGTACCGGGTTCAGCCGCCGCCGCGGTCAGCCGCAGGCCCGGCGGGCCAGCGGTCAGCGCCGTTCGGTGGACCGGTGGGCCACGCGCAGGACACCGGCGCC
>NZ_JAALEF010000127.1:0-5816 GCF_014145245.1 Dietzia sp. B44
CGTGGGGCCCTCGATCCGGGTGCCGAGCGCGGTGAGCGCCCCGATCATCAGGTCGGTGTCCCGGCTGCGCAACGTCCCGCTCAGCCGGGCGGGGGCGTCGGCCAGCGCGGCCAGGACCAGGGCGCGGTTGGTCAGCGACTTGGACCCGGGTACGGGGACGACGGCCTCCACGGGAGTGCCGGCGACGGGTGCGTTCCAATGACTCACCTGGTCATTGTCGCGCATCGACCCCGATCCCGCCCGGTCCGGGTGGGAGGATGGACCGCATGTGTGGACGGTTCTCCCTCTCCTCGGATCCGGCGCGACTCGCCGTGGAGCTCGATGCCGTCGACGAGGCGTCCTCGCCGCCACCGGGGTTGTGGCCCGACCGGGGTCCGGTCTCCCCGAGGTTCAACATCGCGCCCACCACCACCGTCCCCGCCCTCGTCCTGGACGCCCCGCGCGAACGCCTCGACGATCCCGCCGGCCCCCGACGGATCCTGCGTGCCATGCGCTGGGGCCTGGTGCCGTCCTGGGCCAGGGACCCGGGCAGGCTGCCCACCCTGTTCAACGCGCGGGTCGAGACGGCGTTCGAGAAGCCCTCCTTCCGTACCGCCGTCGCGCGGCGCCACTGCGTGGTCCCGATGGACGGCTGGTACGAGTGGGTCCCGGGGGAGCCGGCGACGCCCGGCGGCAGGGCGGGCCCCAAGCAGCCGTTCCACATGAGCCTGCCCGGCGACGAGGGGCTGCTCATGGCGGGGCTGTGGGAGGCCCGGCGTGACCCCGGCGACCAGACCGTCACGCAGTTGTCGTGCACGATCCTCACCACCGAGGCGCTCGGACCGCTGCGCCGCGTCCACGACCGCATGCCGCTCGTGGTGCACCCGTCCGTGGTCTCCGACTGGCTCGACCCCTCCGTGATCGGTGACCCGAGGGCCCTGGTCGACGGCGCGGGCGGCGACCTGGGGCAGTGGGCCGACTCGGTGGAGATCAGGCCGGTCTCACGCGCGGTCTCCAACGTGAGGAACGAGGGCCCGGAACTGGTCCGGCCGGTGGACCCGTCCGCCGGGATGCTCTTCTAGCACGGCGTCACCGGGCGGCGATCGACGCCGCCGTGGCTCCCGTGAGGCCGACGAGGTCCGCGGGTGCCAGTTCGATCTCCCACCCCCGACGGCCGGCGCTGCACAGGATCGTGGGGTGATCCCACGCGGAGCTGTCGACCACGGTCGCCAGCGACCTCTTTTGCCCGAGGGGGGACACTCCGCCGACCACGTACCCGGTGGCCTTCTCCGCGACGTCGACGGGGGCGAGCGAGGCCTTCCCGGAGGACAGCGCGGCGGCCGCCGCCTTGAGGTCGAGCATCGCCGTGACCGGCAGGACCGCGACAGCCAGCGGGATCCGGGTGCCCGCCGGGGGGCGGGCGGTGGCGAGCACCAGGGTCTTGAACACCCTGGCGGCGTCGATCCCGAGTCGCTCGCCCATGACGCGGGCGGCCTCGTCGCCGAACGCGCCGCTTCCCGCGTCGTAGGTGTGCACCTCGTGGTCGACCCCGGCGGACCGGAGTGCGGCGATGGCGGGGGTCGCCGCCGAGTCGGACTTCCCGTGTCCCGTGCGCTTACGGCTCATCCAGCCCAGCCTAGTGACGGCACCGGCCGGAATAGCGTGACCGTGGACGGCGTTGAGGAGAGCAGGTACCCGGGACTGTCCCCGGGATCGGGAGAGGAGGGTGCGATGCGGACCGCGGTCCTCGACGCCCCCGGCGTGCGGATAGACTCCGGGTCATCGACAGGTGAGGAGTACCGGTTGCCGACCGAGTTGCAGCCCGACGAGTCCGACCAACGCGCCGAACAGTTCGAGGAGTTGGCCATGCCGCTCCTCGATCAGTTGTACGGTGCCGCGCTGCGGATGACCCGCAACCCGGCCGATGCGGAGGACCTGGTGCAGGAGGCGTACGCGAAGGCGTACGCGGGTTTCCACTCCTTCAAGCCCGGGACCAACTTCCGGGCCTGGATGCACCGCATCCTCACCAACGCGTACATCAACCACTACCGCAAGCGGCAGCGCCAACCCGCCCAGTATCCGACCGAGGAGATCACGGACTGGCAGCTGGCGGCGGCGGCGGAGCACACCTCCACCGGCCTGCGCTCGGCGGAGGTCGAGGCGATGGAACTGCTGCCGGACGACGAGATCCGGTCCGCGCTCGCCCAGCTCCCCGAGGAGTTCCGGATGGCCGTGTACTACGCGGACGTCCAGGACCTGCCGTACAAGGAGATCGCCGAGATCATGGACACCCCGTTGGGGACCGTGATGTCACGCCTCCACCGAGGACGCAAGCAGCTCCGCGAGCTGCTCCGGGACGTGGCGACCGAGCGTGGCTTCGGTCGTGACAGGACGGAGGGCGCGAAGTGACGAGGGAACACGACCCGCGGCTCGACCAGATCGACTGTGAGGCCGCCCGGCGCGACCTGTCCCTGCTGGTGGACCTCGAGTGCGACGACGCCTGTCGTTCGAGGCTCGAGCATCACCTCGCCGGGTGTCCGCCCTGCCGTGAACTCTTCCTCTCGGAGCGGCGGCTCAAGGCCAAGTTGTCCCGCTCGTGTTGCGAGAAGGCGCCGTCGGGGTTGAGGGAACGACTCATGGTGGAGATCCGACGCACCACGGTCACCACGACCGATTCCGACGGGACGACGGTGGTGCACCGGACCACGACCGTCCACCGGCGGGACCCGCACTGACCTCACCGGAGACGAGGCGAGGGGCGGACACCGACACGGTGTCCGCCCCTCGCTCGGTTCTGATGGTCCGGACTCAGCTGTTCGGACGCTTGCCGTGGTTGGCGTTCTTCTTGCGGCGATCCCGCCTCTTGCGGCCACGCTTGCCCATGGTCGCCTCCTTTCGTCGGTGTACAAGTCTCCCATGAGAACCCCCGTGTGGTTGCATTGAGGAGTCCGGGGGCCGCCGCGTGAGGAAAGCAGAGGAACATCCGAATGACTGAACAGGTCCGTGCCGAGATGGTCGCGAATGTCATGGAGGTCGTCGCAGCCGTCGGCACCGAGGTCGCCGAGGGTGACACGATCGTGCTCCTCGAGTCCATGAAGATGGAGATCCCGGTGTTGTGCGAGACGGCCGGCACCGTCACCGAGGTGGCCGTCGCCCCCGGCGACGTCATCCAGGCCGGAGACCTCATCGCCGTCATCGGCTGACGATCGACCGTCACGACGAAGGCCGGTTCCCCTCCCGCGCGGGAGGGGAACCGGCCTTCGTCGTTCTCGTGGGGTCGGGCGTCCGTTCAGGTCGCCGACCGGACCGCGTACCGTGGGATCGCGGTCACCAGAATGCGGTGATCAGGTGGCGGTGATCAGACCGCGGTGCGGGTGCGGGCGCGGCGACGCTTGAGCGCGCGACGCTCGTCCTCGCTCATGCCGCCCCAGACGCCCGCGTCCTGGCCGGACTCGAGGGCCCAGGCCAGGCACTCGGAGGTGACGGGGCAACGGTTACAGACGATCTTCGCCTCGGCGATCTGCGCGAGGGCGGGTCCGGAATTGCCGACGGGGAAGAACAGCTCGGGATCCTCGTCGCGGCAGATGGCCTTGTGGCGCCAGTCCATGGGAACTCCTTACGGTTACGAGACCGTTATCGGGTCAACCGGACACGGGAAGACGCCGCCGACGCGCCGATCTGCGAGGATCGGCACGCGGACGTACGCGCTGTGTCACATCCGGTGATGTGGTGGGGGTGTACCCGTTCCGAGGGCTCGCTCCGTGAGGAGCAGCTCCCGGTTAAGGCAAGGCAAACAATGTGCGTCTGCGCTGTTACGAATGATGGTGCCACGATTCCATGACAAGTCAACCCTCTCCCGCCGCGATGTGGCAAAGGTCACCCCGGTTGTCAAATCGAACCGAAATCGCACGCCAGAGGCTGTAATGGGTTAATCGGAGTCCAGTCCGCAAGGGTGGTGCGGGCCCGGCCGTCACCGCGACATACCCTGTGGAGGTGAACGTGAGCCGACCTGACGACCACCGCCCCCCGCCGGATCGCCTCGATCCCCGCACCGCGATCCCCACGCCCGTGCGCCTGGCCGGGTGGATCTCCTCCGCGCAGGGCCTCATCGGCGTCGGGGTGGCCGTGGCCCTCGCCATCCGGGCGGCCGGAGGCCATCGCGAGGAGACCGTCGTCATCAGTGGCTACGGCACCGCGGTGTGGTTCGCGATCCTCGGGGGCGGCCTTCTCGCGGCCGGTGTGGGCCTGTTGCGGGGTCGACGGTGGGGCCGTGGACTCGTGGTGATCGCGGAGTTGTTGTTGCTGTTCGTGGCCTGGTACGTGGGGGTGGGATCGGACCAGTACCTCGCCGGTCTGATCCTCGCCGTGGTCTGCGCAGTCGCGCTGGTGTCGCTGTTCCGCAGGGACGCGATCGAGTGGTACGCCGTCTGACCCTGCCGACCCGCACGGCTCCCTTATCCACCCCGGGGGGTCAGGCGACGAGCTTGTACGCGCGGATCTCTCCCGCGTGGCGTTCGTACAGGATGTCGCCGATCTGGGCGAGCCCCGTCACGCCCGGTCCCGGTGCCGCCTGCCCGGCCAGGCGACGGACCTCGCGCCCGGTGTCGTGGTCCAGGAGGGCGAGCCCGTCGGCGACCGGCACCAGCACCCACTCAGCCGTCGCATGGGCCGCGGGGTCGGCGGACCAGCCCCCGGTCAGTCCGGGGCCCGTCGACCCGCCCAGGGTCCACGAGTATCTCCCGGACGGCCCGTCGAAGGCGTGCGTGGAACGTCCGTCGAACCATCTCACCTGAGCGCTGTCGCCCGAGACGGACTCGTGCGAGGGCGGCACGGCCGGCTCACCCTCCAGAGCGAGCACGGTCGAGTGTTCGGTGGGGGAGGTGAACCACTCGACGGTCCAGTCGGGGCCCTGGTTCCGGAGCGCCAGGACCCCCTGCTCGGTCACCTCGATGATCCACAGACCGTCGGCACCGGTCGGGTCCGAGGCGATCTCCTCGGGGGCGCGATTGTCCTCGGGGACGGTCTTCGAGATCGTCAGCCTGACGGAGTCCTCGCCGGGGCAGCGCTCCGTCACGGCGAAGCGCTCGTCGGTGAGATCCGCGGTCACGAGGGTGCACCCGGTGCGGGGTTGCATCCCGGCCTCCTGCGGAGCCTCCACGGCCCCGTACTCGACCGTCCGGACCAGGTCGTCGCGCCAGATCTCGAGGCGGTCCGGGCTGAACGCCAGGACGTGCTTCCACGAGCCGGTGAGTTCCATCGAGTCCGGATACACACTCTGTCTGGTGCTCGCGTACTCCTGCCGGGTCGGGTCGAGGGACGTCACGTCACTGCACCCGGAGGCGCCGTCGAACGCGGCGACGAGTCGATCGGCGTAGAACGCTCCGGCACAGAACCGCCCCGCGTGCGTGTAGGACCAGCTCTCCTCCCCGGAACCCGCGTCCCGGCCGACCAGCACCCCGTCCGGGGAGACGGTGACGAGGTTGCCCTTGGTGGTGAGCGGGGGGCCGGTCCCGGCGGAGCCGTGCATCCAGAGCGGTTGGAGCGACGTGGGGGGATCGGTGGCCGGTCCGTACTCGGGCTGCTCCGCGTCCGCGGCACGCAGCTCCGACCCGGTCGCGCTCCCGGACAGCAGCACGGCGACCGCCGCCAGCACCATGACGACGGCGATCACCGCGGCGGTGACCAGATCTCGTCGCGTCCGGCGTTCGGGGGGGACGTCGACGAACGGCAGACGGCGTCCGGACCCGCTCCTGAGTGTGCGCACGTGCCTTCCAGGGGGTGGGGGTCGGGTCAGTCCCGACCGGTGGAGTCGGACGACGACGAGGGGCGCCGCCGCC
>NZ_JAALEF010000128.1:0-5910 GCF_014145245.1 Dietzia sp. B44
CACCGCGCTCGCCGACGCCGGCTGGACCGTGTACGTCACCGGACGCTCGGCCGAGCGACTGCAGGCCACGGTCGACGCCGCGGCCGGCGCCTCCGGCCGGGTGCTCCCCCTCGAGTGCGACCACGGCCGGGACGACGAGATCGTCGCCGTCGTCGCCCGGATCGCCGACACCGGACGCCTGGACCTGCTGGTCAACAACGTGTGGGCCAACCCCAAGGGCTTCATGGGCTTCAACGGCACGTTCTGGGAGCGGCCCGCCGGCGACTGGGACGCCCTCATGGGCGTCGGTCTGCGCGCGCACTACGTCGCCAGCTGCGAGGCCGCCAAGGTGATGGTCCCGCAGGGGTCGGGCCTGATGGTCAACATCTCGTCCTTCGGGTCGCGCTCGCCGTTCCACACCGTGCTCTACGGGATGAGCAAGACCGCCCTGGACAAGATGGCCTCGGACATGGCGCACGAGCTCGTCGGGACCGGCGTGTCCACCCTGTCGCTGTGGCTCGGCCTCATCCGCACCGAGCTCATCCTGTCGTTGGGGATGGACGACTTCAACGGCTTCCCCCTGGACCGGGCCGAGGACCCGACCTTCGTCGGCCGCGTGATCGCGGCACTGGCCGACGATCCGTCGCTGCCGGCGCTGAGCGGGTCCACGGTGATCACGGCCGAATACGGTCGCGAGCACGGGGTGACGAACGACGACGGCGAGGTACCGCTGTCGCACCGGGGCGCCTTCGGCGGTGGTCCGCTCTTCCCGCCGGTGACGGACGAGCAGCTGGGGATCACGACGGTCGACGAGGTGGCCGAGGCCGGCGGGCACAACGGATTCGTGGGGAGGTGACGGTGTCTCCCCGAGGGATCGGCGAGTTCGACGACCCGCTGGAGCGCCTCGAACGCAACGAACGCCAGGCCAGCCAGGCCATCCGCTACGTCCTGCTGTCCGCCTCGGCCGTTGTCATCTTCGCGGTCGCGCTCGTCGCGGTGGGCGGCGGCATCGGCGAGGAGTGCACGGAACCCGGCGGCACGTGCCTGACCTCGGACCGGGTCGAGGTGGTGCTGCTGCCGCTTCTGCTGTCGGTGATCCTGTCCGTGACCGCGGGGGTCAAGACCTACCGGCGGTGGAAGCAGCACATCAGGTGGCGGCCGTGGCTGTTCGCCAGCTACGCCATGTGGATGATCACCACCACCTACCTGATCGGCTCGTCCTCGGCGGTGTTCGTGCAGGTGGGCTGACCCCTCCCCCCGACCGGGACCTCACACCGCCCGGTTCTCTCACCGCCCGGCCCTCTCACGGCACGATGTTGACCATCTTCCCCGGCACCACGATGACCTTCTTCGGGGTCGCCCCGGCGAGGTTGGCCTGCACTTTCTCGTCGGCCAGGGCCGCGGCCTCGACCTCGGCCGGTGAGGCGTCCGCCGCGACGGTGATGCGCGAGCGCACCTTGCCCTTGATCTGCACCGGGTACTCCACCGAGTCCTCGACCAGGTACGACTCGTCGTGCTCGGGGAACGGCCCGTGGGCCAGCGAGCCGGCGTGCCCGAGCCGCGACCACAGCTCCTCGGCCAGGTGCGGGGCGACGGGGGCCACCATGAGCACCAGTGGTTCGACGACCGACCGCGGCGCTCCCGGCCCCTCGGTCGGGTAGGCCTTGGTCAGGTGGTTGACGTACTCGATGAGCTTGGCGATCGCGGTGTTGTCGCGCAGCCCCGCGTAGTCGTCGCGGACCCCGGCGATGGCCTTGTGCAGCGCCTTGAGCACGTCCTGCGGCGGCTCCTCCTCGGTCACCCGGGCCTGTCCGGTCGACTCCTCGATCACCACGCGCCACAGCCGCTGCAGGAATCGGTGCGCCCCCACGACGTCCTTGGTGGCCCAGGGCCGTGAGGTGTCGAGCGGGCCCATGGACATCTCGTACACGCGCAGCGTGTCGGCGCCGTACTCGTCGCAGATCTCGTCGGGGGAGACGGAGTTCTTGAGCGACTTGCCCATCTTCCCGTACTCCTGGAACACCTCGGGAGCGTCGGGGGAGCCGTCGAGGTAGAACTTCCCGTCCCGCTCCTCTACATCTGCAGCGGGCACATAGACCCCGCGGGCATCGGTGTACGCGAACGCCTGGATATAGCCCTGGTTGAACAGCCTGCGGTAGGGCTCCTCGCTGGTCACGTGGCCGAGGTCGAACAGGACCTTGTGCCAGAACCGCGAGTAGAGCAGGTGCAGCACCGCGTGCTCGACTCCACCGACGTAGAGGTCCACTCCCCCGGGGTCGCCCTCGCCGTGGATCTCGGGCCGCGGCCCGGTCCAGTAGCGCTCGTTCTCCAGCGCGCACAGCTCGTCCGGGTTCGTGGGGTCGATGTACCGCAGCTGGTACCAGCTGGAGCCGGCCCAGTTGGGCATCACGTTGGCGTCGCGGGTGTAGGTCTGCACCCCGTCGCCGAGATCCAGCTCAACGGTCATCCACTCGGTGGCCTTGGCCAGCGGCGGGGAGGGCATCGAGTCGGCGTCGTCGGGGTCGAAGGACACGGGCTTGTAGTCCTCGACCTCGGGCAGTTCGACGGGCAACATCTCGTCGGGCAGCGCGTGCGGGACGCCGTCGGAGTCGTAGACCACGGGGAACGGCTCGCCCCAGTAGCGCTGGCGGGCGAAGAGCCAGTCCCGCAGCTTGTACTGGACGGTCCCCTCCCCCGTGCCCTCGCCCTCCAGCCAGGCGATGGTCGCGGCCTTGGCCTCGTCCACGCCCAGACCGTCGAGCGACAGCCCGCGCTCGTTGGTCGAGTTCACCGCCACGCCGTCACCCGCGTACGCCTCGGCCCGCACGTCCAGCTCGCGCCCGTCGGCCGGGGCCACCACCTGCACGATCGGCAGACCGAAGGCCGTGGCGAACTCGTGGTCCCGGGAGTCGTGGGCGGGCACGGCCATGATCGCCCCGGTGCCGTAACCCATCAGCACGTAGTCGGCCACAAACACCGGGACCTGCTCGCCGTTGACCGGGTTGACGGCGTAGGCACCGGTGAAGACGCCGGTCTTGTCCTTGTTCTCCTGGCGCTCCAGATCGGACTTGGTGGCGGCCCGGCGGCGGTACTCCCGCACGGCCTCGGCCGGCGAGGAGTGCCCGCCGGTCCAGCGCTCGTCCAACCCGCCGGCGGAGCCGCCCGCACCGCCCACCCCGCCGGGAGCGTCGCCCGCCTCAGGCCAGAACGGCCCGGCCAGCTCGTCGACCAGCGGATGCTCGGGCGAGAGCACCATGTAGGTGGCGCCGAACAGCGTGTCGGGGCGGGTGGTGAACACCTCGATGGACTTCTCCGCCACGGCGAAGCGGACGCGTGCGCCCTGCGAGCGGCCGATCCAGTTGCGCTGCATGGACTTGACCTTGTCGGTCCAGTCCAGACGGTCCAGGTCGTCGACCAGCCGATCGGCGTACGCGGTGATCCGCATCATCCACTGGGAGAGGTTCTTGCGGAACACGGGGAAGTTGCCGCGCTCGGAGCGCCCCTCGGCGGTGACCTCCTCGTTGGCCAGCACGGTGCCCAGCCCGGGGCACCAGTTGACCTGGGAGTCGGACAGATACACCAGCCGGTGCGAGTCGAGGACCTTCTCCTGCTCGGCCGCGGTCAGATCGGGCCACTCCCGTCCGGTGAACCCGGCCGGCAGCGGGCGGGCACCGGAGACGAACTGCTCGCGCAGCTCGGCGATGGGCCGGGCGCGGCCGGTGCGCGTGGGGTGCTCGCCGCCGTCGGTGGTGCGGGCGGGCGCATCCGGGTCGTACCAGGCGCCGTGGATCTGCAGGAAGATCCACTGCGTCCAGCGGTAGAACTCGGTGTCGGTGGTGGCCACCACGCGCCTGCGGTCGTGGCCGAGCCCCAGGCGCCCGAGCTGGCGCTCCATGTTGACGATGTTGGCCTCGGTGGTGACCCGCGGGTGCTGGCCGGTCTGGACGGCGTACTGCTCGGCGGGCAGGCCGAATGCGTCATAACCCAGGGTGTGCAGGACGTTGGTCCCGAGCATGCGGTGGTATCGGGCGAAGACGTCGGTGGCGATGTACCCCAGCGGGTGACCCACGTGCAGGCCGGCGCCGGAGGGATACGGGAACATGTCCTGCACGAAGAGCTTGTCCTCGGGCGGTGACGACCCGTCGGCGGCCGCGAGGGGGCCGACGGGGTTGGGGGCCTCGAACGTCCCGTGCTCGGACCACTCGCGCTGCCAGCGGGATTCGATCCGGCCGGCGAGGTCGGCGCCGTAGCGGTGGGCGGGCCCGGCCTGGTCGGTCTGCCCGGACTGGTCGGTCTGCGCGCCGGGGACGGACTGATCTGCGGTGACGGTCTCGTCGCTGCTGCTCACGGTTGTCTGCTCTCCCTGGATCCTCGCCGGTGCCCACACGCAGGCTTCGGTCAAGCCTAAACCCTGGACCGGGTCGGGCCTCGCCAGCGTGTGAGCACCGCCCCTCGGGCGCGGGCCGCCCGTCGCCGAGGACCGGGGCTCCCACCCGTGGAGAACCGGGGCTCCCACCCGTCCGGAAGAGCGTTCCGAACGCGTTTCGCGAGTGCGGAGTGTGCGGAACGCTCTTATCGATGCGGCCTTGTCGAGGTGCTCTCGTCGATGCGGCCTTGTCGATGTGCTCTTATCGAGGCGGTCTTGTCGATGTGCTCTCGCCGGCCCGCTTCGGGTCAGGCCGTCGTCCTCCGGGCCCCGGCGGCGCGACGGCCCGCGATCAGCGCGTCGAGGCTGTAGCGACCGGTGCCGACCAGGCCGAAGACGGCGACGGCCAGCCCGATCACGGCGACGAGCTCCCAGCCACCGTTGGTGGCGTAGATCCCCGCGCCCTGGTGGACGAACAGGTAGGCGCCGAACATCACGACGACGACGAGGACCGCGACGACCTGGGTGAGCAGCCCCAGCACCAGCAGGATCCCTCCGGCCAGCTCGACGACGCCCGCGAACACCGCGGCGGTCTGGGCTGCGGGGATCCCGACGGAGTCGAAGAACTGGCCGGTCGCCCCTGCGCCGTTGGTGACGAGCTTCTCCCAGCCGTGCGCGATCAGGACCACACCGAGCAGGACCCGGGCGAGCAGCAGGCCGATATCGCGGACGATCCCGGGCACGGGGAACAGGCGGGTCTCGGCCGCGGCGGTACGGGAGGAGGGGACGGTCGTCGTGGTGCTCATGTCTGTGGTCCTTTCGGGTCACACATCCGGATGATGCGTCACACACTTCTATCCCCGCACTAGGTGTCGTGTCAACTATGAGGGTAGAGTGAAGTCATGACCGAACCGCTGCCGAGCGACCACGTGAGATGGCTGACCGACGAGGAGAAGGCGCTCTGGCGCGACTACCTCGCGATCCAGGGGCGCCTTCACCTGGCGATCCAGCGCGACCTCAAGGCCACCTCGAGCCTGACGGAGCCGGAGTTCGAGGTGCTCGTGTACCTCAGCGAGGCCGACGGCCCGCTGAGGATGACCGCGCTGTCCGACGTCCTGCAGTGGGAACGCAGCCGGCTCTCCCATCAGGTGACCCGGATGGTCCGGCGTGGACTGGTGCAGCGGACGAGCTGCCCCACCGACGGCCGGGGCGCGTTCGTCTCCGCCACCGAGGAGGGCATGCGTGAGATCAGGGAGGCCGCACCCGATCACGTCGCCACGGTGCGCCGGGAGTTCCTGGACCGGCTCAGTGAGCAGGACAAGCGCGAGCTCGCGCGACTCCTCGCGCTGGTCGAGGGTTCCACCGGGGAGGGGCCGACGGGGGATGAGGCGAATCGGAAATCCCCCGTCGCGGGCGTACCCTCGGGGGCGTGAACGCAGTGCTCGTGGTGGTCGTGGTGCTCCTGGCGTGTCTCGCCCTGGTGGTCGGGGTCACCGGCCTGCTGGGACTGCTCGGTCGACTGCCGGGTAACGGCGTCCTGGGCGTCCGCACCCCGGAGACCCGCC
>NZ_JAALEF010000129.1:0-1362 GCF_014145245.1 Dietzia sp. B44
TGGTCGGCGAGGATGCGGACCACCTCGACGATGGTCGGCGACTTGAGAAAGCTGAGCTTGCGGGTGTGGAAGTGGTAGAGCAGGGCCCCGAACGGCTCGGGACGCAGCGCCACTCCGGGGTGCAGGCGCCAGCCGGCGTCGAGATCGAAGGCCGCGGGCGCGGCGTCCTGTCCGGCGCCGGCCGGCGCTGCTGCGGAGGTCATGTCAGTAGACCCCACACATACCGTCGATCGAGACCTCCTCGATGAGGGCCTCCTCCAGCACTACCTCGGTGTTCTGGGTGTTCTCCACGGCGGTTCCTCTCGTCAACGCGGTTGGGTTCCTCACCACTCCAGGTGAGACCTGCATCATATTGGCACCTAGTGCCAATTGCAATGGTCAATGCACGGTCCGCGTCCGGGATGGCTCTAGGCTTGTCGATCATGGGAATGACGGAGTCTGACGACAGTCGCGTCCCCGGGCGACGACCGTCCACGACGCGCGCCTCGATCGTGGCGGTGGCGTTGAGGCTGTTCGCGCGCCAGGGATACGACGCGACCAGCGTCGACGAGATCGCCGAGGCCGCACACATCTCCCGGCGGACCCTCTTCCGGTACTTCCCGGGGAAGGCGGCGATCGCGTGGGGCGAGTTCGACGTGCAGATGGACGGGATGCGGCGACAGCTGGCCGAGATCCCCGGCTCGACCCCGCTCCGGGACGCGCTGGCGGACTCGCTCGTCGCGTTCAACACCTTCCCGGACTCCGAGACCCAGGTGCACCGCCTGCGGATGGGACTACTGCTCGGGGTGGACGAACTCCAGGCCCATTCGACGCTGATGTACGCGGACTGGCGGAGGGCCGTCGCGGAGTTCGTGGCCGCGCGTCGCGGGGAGACCGTGCACGATCTGATCCCGGCCGCCACGGCTCACGCCGCGCTCGGGATCGCCCTCTCGGCGTACCGGCGCTGGGTCGACGAGCCCGACGCCGACCAGGCCCGGCTCCACGAACTCCTCAGGCAGGGGACGTGCATCCTCGCCTGAGGCCGGACGGAGAGCCCGGACATCACACCTGGCGAGCGGCGATCCCGTTCAGCACCTCGGCGAGCTGTTCGGGGATGGACACCATGGCCATGTGCCCTGAGTCGAGGAACACCGTGCCACCGCCGACCAGGTCGGCGGAACGAGCCTGCAGTTCAGGCGTGTAGCACGTGTCGCGGGTGAGCCGGATATAGGTCCGGGGCACGTCCACGGCCAGGCCACTGAGATCAACGGGTTCCGACAACAGGGCCGCGGCGTCCTCGACCACCTGCCCGATGGTCCACTGCGTCTGCTCCGGGGTCATGTCGTTGCACAGCATCGCGGGGACGGCGGCGGGGTCCTGGCG
>NZ_JAALEF010000129.1:1412-5325 GCF_014145245.1 Dietzia sp. B44
GACCGCCTCACGCACCCCCGGGTCGATCTCGTCCAGGACCCTGGAACCGTCGGGAGGGACGACCGCCGAGAGGAACACCACGTGCGCGACCCGCTCCGACAGCTCCGCGAGCACCCGCGGAACGGAGACCCCGGCGAAGGAGTGCGCCACCAGGACGATGTCGCTGAGCCCCGAGTCGACGGCATCCGCGACGATCGCCGCCGCGCAGTCGTCCAGGGTCACCGAGCGCAGGTCGACATGGGCGCGGGCTCCCCGCCCGGGGAGGTCCACCGCCACTGCCGGCCCGTTCAGGTGCGGGATCAGCCGATCCCAGCTGGTCGCACCCATCCCCGCACCGTGCACAAGAAGAAACGACATCAGGACCCCGATCGAAGCATCGAACCAACTTCAGTTTTGACGACCCTAGGGCCGCCGCGGTGTGATGTCAACCACTCACCGTCGTGGCTATCGCGCGCGTGCCGCTCATGCCGAACTTACCGGCGGGTAACCTCTCCGCCATGACGAACAACACCCCTGGCGACAGTCCGGACACCTCCCTGCACCGCCTCTGGCAGAAGGCGACCCGGCTGCCCTTCGGCTCGCGCCTGTTCAGCGCGGCCGTGAGCCTCAAGGCCCCCTACTTCCGCACCGTCCTCCCGCACGTGGTGGACGTGCGGCCCGGACGCTGCGAGGTGCGCGGCCCGGGCTGGTGGGGCAACCGCAACCACATCGGCACCTTCCACGTGATCGCCGCCCTCAACCTGGCCGAGATGGCGATGGGCGTGCTCGCCGAGGCCACCGTGCCGGCCACCCACCGGTGGATCCCCGTGGGCATGAACGTGCGCTACCCGGCCATGTCGACCGGCGGCCTGACCGTCACCGCCGAGTGGACCGAGATCCCCGACTTCTCGGCCATCACCAGCGGGCAGGACATCGACGTCCCGTTGCGCTTCGTCGACGACGCCGGCGTCGAACCGGTGGTCGGCTCCATCACCATCCGGGTCTCCCCCAAGACCAAGCGCTGACGGTCGCGGGCGCGTCAGTCGCGGGTCCGGGCGTCGAAGGCCTTGACGGCGATCGGGGCGATGATCACCGTCAGCCCCACGATCCACAACAGTGACGCGAGGACCGGGTGCTGCAACGGCAGCGCGGCATCCGGTCCGACGGCGGGGGCGTTGCCCCAGAGCTCACGCATCGCCTGGACGACCGAGGCCAGCGGGTTCCACTCGGCGACCGGCCGCAGCCACGACGGCATCGACTCCGGGGGCGCGAAGGTGTTGGCGAGGAACGTGATGGGGAAGATCGTGGTGAACATGACACCGTTGACCGCCTCGATGGTCTTGAGCCGGGAGCCCACGACGATCCCGATCCAGATCATGACGAACCCGAAGCCCAGCAGGATGAGGTAGCCCAGCACGGCGTCGACGATCCCGCTCCGGATCCGCCACCCCACGACGAGCCCCGTCAGCGACATCACCACCACTCCGATGGAGGAGTGGATGAGGCTGGACGCGCTACGCGCGATGAGGATCGACGCGCGCTGGATGGGCAGGGTCCGGAAGCGGTCGATGATCCCCTTGTTGAGGTCGTTGCACAGTCCCGCGGCCACGACGAACGAGGAGAACGCCATGGTCTGCGCCATGATGCCCGGCAGCAGCCACTCGCGGTAGTTCACGCCGCCGGCCACCGCGATCGCGCCGCCGAACACGAAGGCGAACAACAGGACGAACATCACCGGCTGGATGGTGACGTCCGCCAGGTTCTCCGGCTGGCGCCGGATGTGGAAGAGGTTGCGGCGCACCAGCGCGGAGATCTGCCGGCTCAGCGGCGGCCCCTCGTGACGGACCGGCATCGCGAACCGCTCGTGGGTGGCCGAGGTGTGGGTGGGGTCGGCGACGGTGCTCATACCCGGTTCTCCTGTTCGATGGTCTCGACGTCCGCGGCGTCCGCGGTGTCCTCGGCCCTGCGTCCGGTGAGGGACAGGAAGACGTCGTCCAGACTGGGGCGCTGCAGGCCGATGTCGTCGAGTTCGATCCCGGCGTCGGTGAACGCGGTGGCGATCCCCGCCAGCGCCGAGACGCCCTCCGACGGCGCGGTGAGCCGACGCGCGTCGCGGTCGACGTGCAGTTCCCCGATCCGGCCGTCGAGGACGCGGACGGCCTCGTCGACGTCGTCCGGCCTCGAGACGGTGATGACCAGGCTGGCCGCACCGGAGCGGTCCTTGAGCTGCAACGGGGTGCCCTCGGCGATGACGCTGCCGTGATCGATGACGATCACCCGGTCGGCCAGCTGATCGGCCTCGTCGAGGTACTGCGTGGTGAGCAACAGTGTGGTTCCGTCGCGGACCAGGTCGCGCAGGACGTCCCAGAGTTCGTTGCGCGAGCGGGGGTCGAGCCCGGTGGTCGGCTCGTCCAGGAACAGCACGGGCGGGGCCGCGACGAGGCTGGCCGCCAGATCGAGCCGGCGCCGCATGCCCCCGGAGTAGCTCTTGGCGACCTTGGTCGCGGCGTCGCTGAGCGAGAACTTCTCCAGTAGCTCGTCGGCGCGCGTCTTGACCATCTTCTTGGGCAGGCCGTACAGGTCCCCGATGAGGCGCAGGTTCTCGCGCCCGGTGAGCAGCTCGTCGACGGTGGCCGCCTGCGCGGTCAGGCCCATGGCCTTGCGCACCTCGGCCGGGGCACCCATCACGTCGTGCCCGGCGACGCGGGCGGTGCCGGAGGTGGGCGGGCTCAGGGTCGTCATCATGCGGATGGTGGTGGTCTTGCCGGACCCGTTGGGCCCCAGCAGTCCGAGGACCGATCCGGTGGGGACGGAGAAGGAGATGTCATCGACGGCGGTGAAGTCGCCGAATTTCTTGACGAGGTGTTCCGCCTCGATCGCCGGGGCGTCGGACGCCAGTCTGGTACTCACTCGCCAAAGAGTGCCGCGCCGGGAAACGGTAGTCAATACGCAGGTCCGCCAATGAGGACCGATCGCGTCCTATGGCTTCCTGGTCACCGTGTGGAACGCCACGACCGGGGCAACGTATCGTGGGGAGGTTGCCGCGCGACGTCTCGCGTCCCGCGGCGAACCGTCTCTCGAACAAAGGATGACCGGTACCCATGAGCCCCATGTCGACCATCCCGCCGACGATCGCCCGTTCGTGGCTGCTCCTGCCTGCCGACAAGTCCGAGCGCTTCGACGCGGCCGTGAACTCCGAGATGGACGTCGTGGTCCTGGACGTCGAGGACGGGTGCCGCCAGTCGGAGAAGGAACGCGCGCGCCGCGAGGTCCGCCAGTGGCTCGAGGCCGGCAACCACGCCTGGGTCCGGATCAACGACGTCCGCTCCCCCGAGTGGGAGAAGGACCTCATGGCCCTGGGCCACTGCCCCGGCCTCGACGGCGTGATGCTGGCCAAGACCGAGAACCCGGAGCACGTCTCGCTGACGGCCGCCCGGTTGGCCGCGGACACACCGATCGTCGCGCTGGTGGAGTCCGCCGACGGTCTGGCCGCCGCCACGGAGATCGCCAAGACCGACCAGGTGGTGCGCCTGGCGTTCGGCATCGGTGACTACCGCCGTGACACCGGCATCGGTTCCTCGCAGATCGCCATGGCCTACACCCGCTCGCAGTTCGTGGTGTCCAGTCGGGTCGCGCGAGTGGCCCCGCCGATCGACGGGCCCACCATCTCCAACGACACCCAGGTCCTCATGGACGCCGCCGAGCACGCGGTCGAGATGGGCATGACCGGCAAGCTGTGCCTGCGGGTGGACCAGGCCCCGTACATCAACGAGGTCCTGTCCCCCTCGGCCGCCGACGTCTCGTGGGCCGAGTCAGTGATCGACGAGCTGGGGCCCGGCGGCGAGCGGTGCCGCGACGGCGCGGACCTTCCGCGGCTGGCCCGCGCGCAGAAGATCGCGCACCTCGCGCAGGCCTACGCCGTCGCGCGCTGACC
>NZ_JAALEF010000130.1:0-1678 GCF_014145245.1 Dietzia sp. B44
GCTCGCCCGGCTGGTCCCCGCCGGCGTCGACCGGGCCGGCCAGCCCACGCGGGCCCGGTTGGTCCTGTTCCGCAGGCCGCTCACCCGCCGGGCACCCGGCGGGGACGACCTGAGGGACCTGGTCTACTCGGTCCTGGTGGAACTCGTCTCGCAGCACCTGGAGATCTCACCGGACGAGGTCGAAGCCGGCCCCAACGAGAACTGACCACCCCGCGGGGTGGTCAGGAAGGTGCCGAGCAGGCGCCGTCGAGAGCCCGGATGACACCGGGCCCTGACGAACTCACATCACGGCCTCGCGCTTGATCCGCCGACGCTCGCGCTCCGACAGTCCGCCCCAGATACCGAAGCGCTCGTCGTTGGCCAGCGCGTACTCGAGGCACTCGGCCTTGACCTCGCAGCCCGTGCAGATCTTCTTGGCCTCGCGGGTCGAGCCACCCTTCTCGGGGAAGAACGCCTCGGGATCGGTCTGGGAACAGAGGGCCCGGTCCTGCCAGCTCTCCTCCTCGTCCTCCACGAAGAGCGCACCGGTGCCGAAGTCGACCAGGGTCAGCTCGGGTCCCGCTGCGGTGCGTGACTGTCGATCCACGGTCATCCCCTCGTGTTACGTTGCTCGTCGCTCGTGCGTCTGCCCGGCCCGGCGTGCCGCTCCGATACGAATGACACACCTGTGATTACACACATGCGAGTCGCCCAGGTCAAGCGAAATCGCGGATACCTAGCATTTTCGTGCGCCGGTCCCACGAGTGACACGCCGCGGATCGTGTGGCGTGGGACACCCCCGCGAGTCGGGGTGGGGTCCGAACACCCGGCCACCCGGGCCTCACCGCCACCCCGTCACTAGTCTGGGTCGACGTGAGGATCTGTGTAGTGGCCGGTGGCGTCGGTGGCGCCCGTTTCCTGCTCGGCGCACGTCGACTTCTCGGGCTGGACCCCGCGTCCGGGGCCGCGGACACCCCGCTCCCCGGAGGCGACCCCGTCCACGGCCTCGACGCGGTGGTCAACGTCGGGGACGACGCGTGGATGCACGGCGTCCGGATCTGCCCCGACCTCGACACCTGCATGTACACCCTCGGCGGGGGCATCGACCCCGAACGCGGATGGGGTCACGCGGGCGAGACGTGGAACTGCCGCGACGAACTCGCCGCCTACGGGGTCCAGCCCGACTGGTTCGGTCTCGGGGACAAGGACCTGGCCACCCACCTGGTCCGCACCCAGATGTTGGGCGCCGGCTACCGGCTGACCGACGTCACCGAGGCGCTGTCCACCCGCTGGTCCCCCGGCGTCCGCCTGTTGCCGGTGACCGACGACCGATGCGAGACGCACGTCGTGGTGCCCGACGACTCCGCCGACGGGTCGGGCTCGAAGGCGATCCACTTCCAGGAGTGGTGGGTCCGGCACCGCGCGCAGCTGCCCGCCTCCGGATTCGTGCAGATCGGCGCCGAGGCCGCCCGGCCCACCGAGGAGACGCTCGAGGCCATCGAGGCGGCCGACCTCGTCGTCGTCGCCCCCTCCAACCCCGTGGTCTCCGTCGGCGCGATCCTCGCCGTCCCCGGGATCCGCGCCGCACTGCGTTCCACCTCCGCGCCGGTCGTGGGGGTGAGCCCTGTGATCGGTGGCGCGGTGCTGCGCGGGATGGCCGACGCGTGCCTCACCGCGATCGGGGTGGAGACCTCCGCCC
>NZ_JAALEF010000131.1:0-3458 GCF_014145245.1 Dietzia sp. B44
TGATCCTCACCGCGATCGTCATCACCGCCGGCGTCGGGGCCTTCATCCTGGCGTTGGCCTACCGCTCCTACCAGTTCACCACCGCCGACGAGGTCGCCGACGACGCCGAGGACACCAAGATCGCCAAGCGCTCGCCCACCGACGCCTGGTCGGCACCCGACCGGGACCTGTCCGACGACCACACCACCGGTCAACCCACCGAGCTGGGAGACCACGTCGACTACGACGACGAGGACCTGGAGGAGGCCGAGGCGGAAGCCGAAGCGGAGGCCCGCGCCCGCGCCGCTGCCGCCTCGCGCGACCGCAGGCGGACGAGGCGCGACGACGGAACCCCGGACGACGGAAAGGAGGGTGGCCGGTGATCTCCCCCGAACTGTTCGGCTACCTCATCCCGTCCGTCGTTCTGATCCCCCTGCTCGCCGCGGCGCTGTGCCTGGTGGTCTCCCGCCGTCCCCGGGTCCAGAACATCATCACCATCGTCACCCTCACCGGGGTGCTGGTCATCGCCGGCATCCTGCTGGTGCTCACCGACCAACACGGCGTGCACACCGTGCAGGTGGGCGGCTGGGACGCACCCGTCGGGATCACCCTCGTGGCGGACCGGCTCAGCGCCCTCATGCTCTGCGTGTCGGCCATCGTGCTGCTGACGGTGATCATCTACGCCGTGGGGCAGGGCGTCCGCGACGGGGAGGGCGACCAACCGACCTCGATCTTCCTCCCCACCTACCTGGCGCTCGCGGCGGGACTGAACGCGGCGTTCATCGCCGGCGACCTGTTCAATCTGTTCGTCGGGTTCGAGATGCTGCTGGCCGCGTCCTACGTCCTGCTCACGCTCGGCGCCAGCCAGGAACGAGTCCGCGCGGGGGTCTCCTACACCGTCGTGTCGATGGTGTCGTCGATGGTGTTCCTGCTGGGCATCGCGCTGACCTACTCGGCGGCGGGCACGCTGAACCTTGCCCAGCTGTCCATCCGGATGGCCGAGGTCCCGGACGGGCTGCGCAACACGATCTTCGCCGTGTTCCTGGTGGCGTTCGGCATCAAGGCCGCGGTCTTCCCGCTCTCGACCTGGCTGCCCGACTCCTACCCGACCGCGCCCGCGCCGGTCACCGCGGTGTTCGCGGGACTGTTGACCAAGGTCGGCGTCTACGCGATCATCCGCTTCCACACCCTCGTGTTCCCCGGCGGCTCCATGGACGGCGTCCTGCTGGTGTCGGGACTGCTGACGATGGTCATCGGCATCCTCGGCGCGATCGCACAGTCGGACATCAAACGAATACTGTCGTTCACCCTCGTCAGCCACATCGGGTACATGATCTTCGGCATCGCCCTGTCGACCGGCTACGGGCTGAGTGCGGCGATCTACTACGTCGGGCACCACATCATCGTGCAGACCACCCTGTTCCTGGTGGTCGGACTGATCGAGCGGCAGGCCGGGTCGTCCTCCCTGCGCCGCCTGGGCTCGCTCGCCGTGGCCAGCCCCGTCCTCGCCGTCGTCTTCCTCATCCCCGCCCTCAACCTCGGCGGGATCCCGCCCTTCTCCGGCTTCATCGGCAAGCTCGCGGTGGTCCAGGCCGGTGCCGAGGTCGGCGGACCGCTCATGTGGGTGCTCATTGCCGGGGCCATGGTCACCAGCCTGCTCACGCTCTACGTGGTGGTCCGCGTGTGGTCCAAGGCGTTCTGGCGCCCCCGCGCCGACGCCCCCGAGGGCGCGGTCGCCCTGGCCAAGCCGCTGGCCCTGCTGCCCTCCGACGAGTACGTGGAGTTCGACGAGCGCGAGGAGGTGGGCCGGATGCCGTTGAGCATGCTCGCCCCCACCATGGCCCTCATCGTGGTCTCCTTGTTGATGACGGTCTTCGCCGGCCCGCTGCTCGGGGTCACCGACCGGGCTGCCGAGAGCCTCATGGAGCGACATGACTACCTGGACACCATCCCCCTCGATTCCACGCCCGAACGCTACGTCGACTCCGTGACGGGGGTGCGCTGACATGGCCCGCAGGATGAGAGTCCGTCTCGACCCCCGGGTCGTCGGCTCACGAGTGTTCATGATGCTGTGGCTGACGGTCGCCTGGGTCATGCTCTGGGGGCCGGTCGAGGTCGGCACGATCGTCGCCGGGGTGCTCGTCGCGATCGTGGTGATGGTGCTGCTCCCGCTCCCGCGCGTCCCGGTGGAGGGTCTTCTCAGGCCCGTCTCCACGGTGTGGCTGGTGATCGTGGTGGCCTATTACCTCGTCCGCTCGTCGATCGCCGTGGCGTGGCTGTCCGTGCGCCCGCAGGCTCCGCCCCGGTCCGCCGTGCTCAGGGCACCGATGCAGCTCAAGTCGGACTTCACCCTCGCCCTGGCCGTCAACACCCTGAACCTCATGCCCGGCGGCATCGTCGTGCGCGTCGACCCGGTCGCGCGGTACGTGTACGTCCACGTCCTGGACGCCGGGAGTCCCGAGGCGGTCGAGAGGTTCCGTCGCCAGACCGCCCACGTGGAACAGTTGTACGTGCGCGCATTCGAACGTCCCGAGGACTGGCGACCCAGCCCGCAGCACTATTGCGCCCCCGCAGAGGAATACGGGACCAGCGGCCCCGAGCGCGTTGACGACCGCGACCGCCCACCCGAGCCCGTACGAGACAGCGAGGAGCACCGATGAGCCTGTCACTGCTGCTGTGGAGCGCGGCCGTGGTCGCCCTGACGCTCGCACTGTTCACCACGATGATCCGGCTGATCGGTGGACCCAACACCCTCGACCGGCTGATCTCCCTGGACATGCTCGCCGCCATCGCGCAGTGCGGGGTCGGGGTGTACATCGCCTGGAGCAAGGACACCACCGCCGCGGCCGCCCTCGTGGCGTTGGCGCTGGTCGCGTTCCTCGGATCGGTGTCCGTGGCCCGGTTCCGGGTCAGCGACTCCACCGGCGTCCACAAGGAGGCCCTCACATGACCGACGACCCCCGGGAGATCGTCTCCGCGCTGTTCGTCCTCGCCGGTGCGCTGCTCACCCTCGCCAGCGCCATCGGGCTGGTGCGCTTCCGCGACACCCTGAGCCGGATGCACCCGGCCGCCAAGCCACAGGTGCTGGGCCTGGTGCTCGTGCTGTTCGGCGCCAGCGTCCGGATCTTCCCGCACATCGACCTGGGAATGCTCCTGCTGGCCGGGATCGTGGCCGTGTGCACCGCCCCGGTGATCGCCAACCGCGTGGGAAACCTGGCGTATCACGAGAGCGTCGAGGACGGCACCATCACCCACGAGGCCCCGGTCCTGGAGAAGTTCCAGGCGAGCGAGGCCAATCGCAAGAACACGCCCTGACCGAGTCCCACCCGGCCGGCCCCCGGTATCCGCTCCGGCGCCTGCGCTCCAGGACACAGCCGCTCCCGGCCATGCTCTGGCACCTGCCCCGAGGTACGCGCGCGTGTACAGGCCCGGGGGCCGACGACTCGAGCCCCGCTCCCCTTCGCGGGGGCGGGGCTCGT
>NZ_JAALEF010000011.1:0-13612 GCF_014145245.1 Dietzia sp. B44
TCCGGAGCGGACACGGCGTCCGCGGAGTCCCCGGATACGCCTGCGGAGCCCGCGGCGTCCACCGAGACGGATTCCGCGCCCTCCGCCGCCTCCCGACCCGCCGACGCCCCTGCCGCGTCCCAGCCGGCTGCGACACCTCCGGCGGACGAACCGGCCGCCGAGGAGAAGTCGGTCGAGGGACAGGCTGCAGAGAAGGCGCCGTCGGAGAAGATCGATCCCATCAAGGTCGAGCGCGTTCCGGCAGGCCCGACACCGCCCCCGGGCGCCGTGAAGTTCGTCAAGAAGTTCCTCGCCCGCCATGGCGGCGCGGCCGACCTGGTCCTCCAGCCCACCGGTCGGACGGGGATCCGTCTGACGTTCGTGGGCGCAGACGGGGTCATGGACGACTACATGGTCGACACCCTCGCCGAGGCCGAGGCCGTGCGCGATTCGGTTCCCGGGCTCACCGGTTCGGACTGGACCCGTGAACTGGTCTCCCATGCCGATGTGCCCGCGGGCCACTGGAAGCGCATGGCCGGCTCCGGATCCCTGCTCTGAGACCCCGGTAGGACGAGAACGGCCCCGCCACGGCGGGGCCGTTCCGCATTCGCGTCAGGCGGGCCCTGCCGCCGGCCGGACTACGCGGGCCGCGGACTCCCGTCCGCCCGGTCCCTGATGACCGCCGAGGCCCAGAGTGCGCCGGTCACGGCGGTGATGGCCCCCGCCAGCGTCACGTGCAGGACCACCAGCACCTCGGGCACCCCCAGCTGGTACTGGGTGATCCCCACGACGGCCTGTGCCGCGATCAGCGCGATGAGGATCAGGCAGCGCCGGATGGCCGGTCCCTGGGCGCGCAACGCGAGAAGACCGAACGCCAGCCCGATGAGCAGGCAGACGTACCCGACCATCAGTTCGGCATGGAAGTGGACCAGCCACTGGATCGGCATCTGGAGGCGGTCGGCGGCCTCGATGCGGGCGTCACCGGCGTGGGGCCCGGCCCCGGTGACCATGGTGCCGGTCACCAGCACACCGGCCAGGAGCACCGCGGACAGGACGATGAGCCAGGACAACGGCGGGGGCAGGACACGGCGGGCGGGGGCGTCGTCGGCCTCACCGATCCGGACGAACAGGACGGCCGCGAGCCAGGCCAGGATCATGGACGGGAGCAGATGGAGCGCGACGGTCCACCACACCAGGCCGGCCAGGACCGTGATGCCCCCGATCACCGCCTGCGCGAGGATCCCCGCGGGCATCGCCCACGCGAGCAGCTTGAGCCCGCGGCGACGGCCGGCACGATGGATCGCGAGCAGCAGGGCTGCCGCGATCGCGACCAGCACGAAGGTCAGGAGTCGGTTGCCGAACTCGATCGCCTGGTGCAGCGCGGGTTCGGCGCCGGCGACGGGGACGAAACTGTCCTGGTTGCACCGTGGCCAGGTCTCGCAGCCCAACCCCGAGGCGGTCACCCGGACGGTGACCCCGGTGGTCATGATGCCGATCTGGGCGAAGACGTTGGCCAGCGCGAGGCCCTTCTGCAGCCGGATCGACGGCATCGGCAGACGGGACAGCGGTCCCGTCGGTCCGGGGGGTTCGCTCGTGGCATGGCTGCCGGGGTTCGGGGCGTGCGAAGTCGAGGTCACGCCCCCGATTCTAGGCGGGCGCGCAGACGGCTCCGCGATCAGGTGAAGGAGAAGTGCCGCACGGCCAGTCCGGCGCAGACCGCGGTCCACCCGGCCAGGACCAGGGCCGCCAGGGCGGGGAACCCTCCGTCGATCGCCGTGACCAGTGCGCTGGTCAGGGCGTACGACGGGACGACGACGAGGAGGTCGTGCAGCCACTCGGGCAGGGCTGCCACACCGATCGCCAGCCCGGCCGCGCCGATGAGGACGAACCAGATGAGGTTGGCCAGCGCCAGGACGATCTCCGCCCGCAGGGTCCCCCCGAGGAGGAGCCCCATCGAGGAGAACGCGACCGATCCGAACGCGATGATCACCGCGCCCACCGCCAGGCCGGCCGCTCCGGGGCGCCAGCCGAGCCCGGCCGCGATCGCACCGAGCAGGACAGCCTGGCCGGCCACCAGGATCAGCGTGGCGAGGATCTTGCCGCCGATGATGACGGCCGGTGGGAGCGGGGTCCCGCCGAGTCTCTTCAGCGCGCCGTAACGACGGTCGAAGCCGACGGCGATGGCCTGTCCGGTGAACGCGGTACCCATGACGGAGAGGGTCAACACCGCCGTGATCGCGTAGTCGATCCTCGGTTGTGGGATCGAACCGAACTCGATCGCGGTGAGCGCGAACAGCACGGCCACGGGGATCACCAGGGCGACCAGGAGCTGCTCACCGTTGCGCAGGAACAGCGTCAGCTCCATCCGTGTCTGCGACGCGGCCATACGGAGGAGGGGGGCGGGTGCGGACGGGCGGGCGAAGGTGCCCGGCGCGAAGCGGTTGGCGCCGGTCTGGGTGTCGGTCATCGCAGGTCCCGTCCGGTCAGGTCGAGGAAGACCTCTTCGAGGCTCCTGGCGCGGGTGGCCAGGGAGGTGAGCTGGACGTCGGCCTTCTCGAGCGCGGCACAGAGGGTGGTCATGAGTTCGGGGGAGACCGGGCCGTGGACCTCCAGGACCCCCGCCGCGGACCCCGTCGTCACCGTGTGGTCCGGACCGATCGCCTCACTCAGGAGACCCGGGGAGGCCTCACCGTCGACGACCAGGGTCACGCCTTCGGACGTCCCCGCCCGGGCGAGCTCGGCCGGCGAGCCGGCGGCCACACGACGGCCGTGGTCGATGATCACGACCTCGTCGGCCAGGGCGGCGGCCTCGTCCATGAGGTGGGTCGTCAACAGGACGGCGGCACCGTCGCGACGCAACGCCCCGACCAGGTCCCACACGGCCCGCCGGGACTGGGCGTCGAGTCCTGCGGTGGGCTCGTCGAGGAACACCAGCTCGGGTCGGCCGATGACCGCGATGGCGAGCGAGAGTCGCTGCTGCTGGCCGCCGGACAGACGCCGGTAGGGGGTCGAGACGTGGTCGCTGAGCCCGAGTTCGGCGAGGAGCCAGTCCGGGTCGAGGGGGTCCGCGTAGTACGAGGCGACCAGACGGACCATCTCCCCGACACGCGCCGCGGGGTACGCCCCGCCGCCCTGCAGCATCATGCCGATCCGGCTGCGGACCCGCTGACGGTCGGACACCGGGTCGAACCCCAGCACCCGGAGGGATCCACCGTCAGGCCGGAGGAATCCCTCGCAGACCTCGACCGTGGTGGTCTTGCCGGCGCCGTTGGGACCGAGGAGCGCCATCACCTCACCGCGGTCCAGTCGGAGGTCCAGACCGGCCACGGCCGTGGTCTCCCCGAACCTCTTGACGAGTCCCTCGACGTGGAGCGCGGGGGAGTCGGTGCGTGAGGTCACGGGAGCATTCTAGGCCGCGTCGACTACCGGAAGCGCAACAGCCCCGGCCAGCGGAACATCGCGATCAGCAGGACCGTCACGGCCACGACGGTGGCCACCCACGCCTGGACGGTGACGAACGGCGGCAGGCCCGCACCCGGCGGGAGGGTGAAGCAGGCGAGCACGGCGCTGACCGCCACGACGGGGATCCGGAACTCCATCCGCGAGGCCCACGCCGCGAGCGGGATCAGCGCCCACAGGACGTACCAGGGTTGGACGACGGGGAAGCACAGGACGATGGCCGCCATCGACACCCCGAGGCCGCCGACCGGGTCGATCCGCCCGGCGGAGACCGCGAACAGCATCCTCACGGTGAACACGCCGGCGATCACGAGCGCCGCGGTCTGCACCATCACCAGGATCTGGGCGGTGTGGTCACCCAGTCCGAGGTACTGCCCGATCCCGCCGACGATCACCCCCAGAGCAGTGGGCGGTGAGAGCCAGCTGCGTAGGGACGTGGCCGCTCCGAGCTTCGTGATCCACCCGAGGCCCGAGGAGGTCGCGAGCATGGCCAGTCCGGTGGTGGCACCGCTGATGACCACCATCACCAGCGCCGCCCGCACGGTGGCGAGATACCCGCCACCCCAACGACGGGCGAG
The DNA here is from genome assembly GCF_014145245.1 of Dietzia sp. B44. Classification (NCBI taxonomy): domain Bacteria; kingdom Bacillati; phylum Actinomycetota; class Actinomycetes; order Mycobacteriales; family Dietziaceae; genus Dietzia; species Dietzia sp. B44. The sequence goes on from NZ_JAALEF010000011.1 coordinate 4,017, forward strand.
CGCCATCCCGACGAAACCCAGGGCGACGACGGTGGGCAGTTTCACCAGCGCCGACCCGGTGACCAGGACGGTCCCCACGACGAAGAGAACCGTGGTCCGACGGCCGGACTCCGGGGAGTCCACCGCGCGGAGGGCCAGCACGAGCCCGACGGCCAGCAGCCCCATCATGAGCGACTCGGAATGGATCCCGGACACCAGGTGGAACAGCACGAGCGGGTTGGCCACCGCCAGCCAGAGCGCCGCCACGTCCGACACCCCGCAGTACTCCGCCAAGCGCGGGACAGCCCAGCCCAGCATGAGGATCCCGATGATGGCGACCACCCGGTGCAGGATCGTGCCGGCCACCACGTCGTCCCCCGTGAGCGTGTGGATCACCTTCTGCACGCCGAGGAACAGGGGGCCGTACTGGTTCGGCGTGTCCCGCCAGATGTCCGGGACGTTTACAGTCAAGGCGTGGGAGGTGCCCAGCGCCGACACGGGACCCAGCGCGTACGGGTCGTCGAGGGTGTTGCCGATCGCGCCCTGGGCCAGATAGCTGTAGACGTCCTTGCTGAACATGGGCGGGGCCAGCGCGAGCGGAATCGCCCACGACGCGATGATGCGGTCGAGTGTGGCCCTGTCGATGCGGCCGCTCAGCCGTCCCCGGCGATCCCGGCCGAGGACGTACGGGGCGAGCAACAGCCAGCAGAGAGTCACCACCACCATCCCGGTCATGACCACGGTCATGGAGGACTGCTGCACCCTGAGCCACAAGCCGAACAACCGCTCGCCCGCGACGGGGTTCTGCAGGACCGGCAGGGCGCCGGCGCCCAGGGCACCCACCGCCATCGCGACGGCCGCGGTGGTGCCGATCCTGCGGATCCGGCGGAGTCGGGCCAGTTCAGCAGACGGTGGGGCCCCGGTGAACCGCTCCTCGGTATGGAGTCGGGCAGTGACGGACCCCGCACCGCGTACCGGGAACCTGGGTGCCACTGATTTCGGCCTCTCTCCACAGTGGGTGTCGCAGATCACATTTCGACGGCACCGCCGGACTCGCGGGGGGTGGGAATATTTCCGTCACGGAAGTGTTGCGTAATATGAGGTGGTGCGTCCCGCACGGGGCGCACCGAGCATAGCCGGAAGGGAGTGGCAGATGAGCGTGCAGCACGCGTACGAGAGCAGCACGCGGCCCGACACCCGCTCGGCCGTCCGTGAACTCCTGCTGGAACGAGGAGCGCTGACCGCCGTAGAGATCGGACGAGAGCTCGGGCTGACCGCTGCCGGTGTCCGCCGACATCTGGACCAGTTGGTCGAATCCGGCGAGGTCGAGGCCACCCGGACCCGCCCGGCCGGCACCCGCGGTCGGCCGGCCAAGGCGTTCCAGGTCACCGCGACGGGCCGCAGGTCCGCGCAGCACGGGTACGACCACCTGGCGGTGGAGGCCCTGTCCGCCCTGCGACGCGTCGGCGGCACCGCCGCCGTCGCGGACTTCGCCCGCCAGCGCGTCCGCTCGGTCATCGGACACGTCCGGCCCGCCGAGGGACCGCAGGACGTCGAGCGTGCGGCGACGGACATCGCCGTCGCCCTCTCGGAGTCGGGATATGCCGCGTCGATCGAGGACGCCGGATCAGGCCTCCAGATCTGCCAGCACCACTGTCCGGTGTGGAACGTCGCGTCCCAGTTCCCGGAACTCTGCGAGGCCGAGCAGGAGGTGGTGGCCGAGATCGTGGGCACCCACGTCCAGCGCCTCGCCACCATCGCCGGCGGAGACTGCGCCTGCACCACGAACATCCCCACGGGGATGGTGACCGCCGGTGACCTGGCGGCGACCATCCCCGCAGCGGCCGGCGCAGACGCGTCGGTTCCGACCCCCGAAAGGACTGTGCGATGACCATCACCCCAGATCAGGTGACGGCCGACGTCACCGTGCACGAGCCGACCACCGATGAGGAGCGGATCGCCTCGATCGGTCAGTACAACTACGGTTGGCACGATTCCGACTCCGCCGGTGCCACAGCCCAGCGCGGCCTCTCGGAGGCCGTGGTGCGTGACATCTCCACCAAGAAGAGCGAGTCCGAGTGGATGCTCGCCAAGCGACTCAAGGCGCTGGCGACGTTCTACAAGAAGCCCATGCCCGGATGGGGTTCGGACCTGTCGGGGATCGACTTCGACAACATCAAGTACTTCGTGCGGTCCACCGAGAAGCAGGCCACCTCGTGGGAGGACCTGCCGGAGGAGATCAAGAACACGTACGACAAGCTCGGCATCCCGGAGGCGGAGAAGCAGCGTCTGGTCGCCGGCGTCGCGGCCCAGTACGAGTCCGAGGTGGTCTACCACCAGATCCGCGAGGACCTCGAGAGCCAGGGTGTCATCTTCATGGACACCGACACCGCACTCAAGGAGCACCCGGAGTACTTCGAGGAGTACTTCGGTTCCGTGATCCCGGCCGGTGACAACAAGTTCTCCGCCCTCAACACCGCCGTGTGGTCGGGCGGCTCGTTCATCTACGTCCCGCCGGGTGTCCAGGTGGACATCCCGCTGCAGGCCTACTTCCGCATCAACACCGAGAACATGGGCCAGTTCGAGCGCACGCTCATCATCGTCGACGAGGGTGCCTACGTGCACTACGTCGAGGGGTGCACCGCGCCGATCTACAAGTCGGACTCGCTGCACTCGGCCGTGGTCGAGATCGTCGTCAAGAAGGGCGGCCGCTGCCGCTACACGACCATCCAGAACTGGTCGAACAACGTCTACAACCTCGTCACCAAGCGCGCCCGGGCCGAGGAGGGCGCCACCATGGAGTGGATCGACGGCAACATCGGCTCCAAGGTGACCATGAAGTACCCGGCGGTCTGGCTCACCGGCGAGCACGCCAAGGGCGAGGTCCTCTCCGTGGCGTTCGCGGGGGAGGGTCAGCACCAGGACACCGGCTCGAAGATGCTGCACCTGGCGCCCAACACCTCCTCGAACATCGTCTCCAAGTCGGTGGCGCGAGGCGGCGGTCGCTCCGCGTACCGCGGGTTGATCCAGATCAACGCCGGTGCGAAGGGATCCAAGTCGAACGTCGAGTGCGACGCGCTGCTGGTGGACAACATCAGCCGGTCCGACACGTACCCCTACATCGACATCCGCGAGAACGACGTGACCCTGGGGCACGAGGCCACCGTCTCCAAGGTGAGCCAGGACCAGTTGTTCTACCTCATGAGCCGCGGACTGGCCGAGGACGAGGCGATGGCCATGATCGTGCGCGGATTCGTCGAGCCGATCGCCAAGGAGCTCCCCATGGAGTACGCCCTCGAGCTCAACCGCCTGATCGAACTCCAGATGGAAGGATCGGTGGGCTGACCGCCATGACCGACACCACTTCACCCACCACCGGAACCGGCCCCACCCCGGTGACGGATCGCTACGGCGTCCCCGTCACCGCCACCAAGGGCGACCAGTTCTCCTCCTTCGACGTCGGCGCGTTCGAGGTCCCGAGCCACAAGGACGAGATCTGGCGCTTCACCCCGCTCAAGCGGCTGCGCGGCATCCACGACGGATCGCGCGTCACGGCCACCGGGAACCTGCTCGTCTCCGTCGCCGAGCGTGACGGACTGACCGTCGAGAGCGTCGGGACCGACGACAAGCGGATCGGCGAGGCCGGGGCACCCCGGGACCGCGTCGCGGCGCAGGCCTTCAGCTCCGTCGACACCGCGACCGTGCTGACCGTGGCCAAGGAGACCGTCCTGGCCGACCCCGTGTACGTGACGATCGACGGACCGGGGGAGGGCGAACTGGCCTACGGCCACGCCCAGATCCGCCTGGAGCCGTTCGCCAACGCCACCTTCGTGGTGGACCAGCGCGGCGGGGGGACGGTCGCCGAGAACGTCGAGTTCATCGTCGGCGACTCGGCCCACCTCGAAGTGGTGCTCATCCAGGACTGGGATGACGACGCGCTGCACATGGCCAATCACCACCTGCAGGTCGGTCGCGACTCGACCCTCACCTACACCGCGGTGACCTTCGGTGGCGAACTCGTCCGGATCGCACCACTGGCGACGTTCACGGCCCCCGGGGGCACGGTGAACATCAACGGTCTGTACTACGCGGACGACGGCCAGCACATCGAACACCGGTTGCTCGTCGACCACTCTGTACCCCACTGCACCTCGCGGGTCCTCTACAAGGGCGCTCTGCAGGGCGATGCGTCGTCGAACCTGCCCGACGCCCACACCGTGTGGATCGGCGAGGTCCTCATCCGCGCCGCCGCCGAGGGGACCGACACCTACGAGATGAACCGCAACCTCGTCCTCACCGACGGGGCCCGCGCGGATTCGGTGCCGAACCTCGAGATCGAGACCGGTGAGATCGCCGGCGCCGGCCACGCCAGCGCGGTGGGACGATTCGACGAGGAGCACCTGTTCTACCTCATGTCCAGGGGTATCGCCGAGGACGTCGCCCGGCGCCTGGTCGTCCGTGGCTTCTTCGGAGAGGTGATCAACCGCATCGGCGTGCCGGAGGTACGTGAGCGGATCGCCGAGGCCGTCGAGCTGGAACTGCAGTCCTCCGGGATCTGATCCCAGACCCCCGAGAGACCACCCCCGAAGACTTCACAAAGATTGCGAGCACACCAATGACCATTCTCGAGATCAAGGGCCTGACCGCCCGCGTCGCGGCAACGGCCGACTCGGCCGAGACCGTCGACATCCTCAAGGGCGTCGACCTGACCATCGAGTCGGGGATGACCCACGCCATCATGGGCCCCAACGGCTCCGGCAAGTCGACCCTCGCCTACGTCATCGCCGGCCACCCCAAGTACGAGGTCACCGGCGGGACCGTCACGCTCGACGGCGAGGACGTCCTGTCGATGGAGGTCGACGAGCGCGCCCGCGCCGGCCTGTTCCTGGCCATGCAGTACCCGACCGAGATCCCCGGGGTCTCGACCGCCAACTTCCTGCGCACCGCGGCCACCGCGGTCCGGGGCGAGGCACCCAAGTTGCGGCACTGGGTCAAGGAGGTCAAGGAGGCCATGTCCGACCTCGACTTCGATCCGGCCTTCTCCGAGCGCAGCGTCAACGAGGGCTTCTCCGGCGGCGAGAAGAAGCGCCACGAGATCCTCCAGCTGGATCTGCTCAAGCCCAAGATCGCCGTGCTCGACGAGACCGACTCCGGTCTCGACGTGGACGCGCTGCGCGTGGTGTCGGACGGCGTGAACCGCTACCGGTCGGAGGAGAACGGCGGAATCCTCCTCATCACGCACTACACCCGCATCCTTCGGTACATCACGCCCGACCGCGTCCACGTCTTCGTGGACGGCCGGATCGCCGCCTCCGGTGGGGCGGAGTTGGCGGACGAGCTCGAGGCCGAGGGGTACGAGAAGTACCTCACGCCCGCGAACGCCTGATCGGACAGCTGGGAGAACATGACCTCGACCCTCGACATCACGGCCGTCCGCTCGGATTTCCCGATCCTGCAGCGGACGGTCCGTGACGGAAAGCCCCTGGTCTACCTGGATTCCGGGGCGACCTCGCAGCGCCCGATCCCGGTACTCGACGCGGAGCGGGACTTCCTCCTGAGCTCCAACGCGGCCGTCCACCGGGGCGCACACCAACTGGCCGAGGAGGCCACCGACGCCTACGAGGACGCGCGTGCCGCGATCGCCGGGTTCGTCGGGGCCGATGTGGACGAGCTCGTGTTCACCAAGAACGCCACCGAGGCGCTCAACCTCGTCGCCTTCGCGCTCGGGGACGACCGATTCGGTCCGTACTCCGTGGGCCCGGGTGACGAGGTCGTGATCAGCGAGCTCGAGCACCACGCCAACCTGGTGCCGTGGCAGGAGTTGTGCCGCCGCACCGGTGCCACGCTGAAGTGGTACGGCGTGACCGACGACGGACGGATCGATCTCGATTCTCTCCGGTTGACCGACGCGGTCAAGGTCGTCGCGCTGACCCATCAGTCCAACGTCACCGGCGCGGTGACCGACGTGGCGCGCGTCGTCGAGGCCGCGAAGGCGGTGGGCGCGCTCGTCGTGTTGGACGCGTGCCAGTCCGTCCCGCACATGGCCGTGGACTTCCACGGACTCGGGGTGGACTTCGCCGCGTTCTCCGGACACAAGATGCTCGGTCCCACCGGCATCGGCGTGCTCTACGGACGTCGGGAGCTGCTCCGGGCCATGCCGCCGGTGCTCACGGGCGGATCGATGATCTCCACCGTGACCATGGAGAAGTCGACCTACGCCGACCCGCCCCAGAGGTTCGAGGCCGGTGTGCCGATGGTGTCGCAGGCCGTGGGCCTCGCCGCCGCCGTGCGCTACCTCGAAAGCGTGGGGATGGAGACGGTCGCCCGTCACGAGGAGTCGCTCACCGCGGCCACCCTCGAGGCCCTCGGCCAGATCCCCGGCATCCGGATCGTCGGTCCCCGTGACATGGTCGCGCGGGGCGGTGCCGTCTCCTTCGTGGTCGACGGCGTCCACGCCCACGACGTGAGCCAGGTCCTGGACGACGACGGTGTCGCGGTACGGGTGGGACATCATTGTGCGTGGCCGCTGCACCGCCGACTGGGCGTGCAGTCCACGGTCCGGGCCTCGTTCGCGCTGTACAACACCCTCGACGAGGTCGAGGTGCTCGCCCGGTCGCTGCGCCGGGCCCAGCAATTCTTCGGAGTGGGAGGTGCGCGGTCGTGAAGCTCGAACAGATGTACCAGGAAGTCATCCTGGACCACTACCGACACCCGCACCACAGCGGGTTGCGGGAGCCCTTCGGGGCCGAGGTGCATCACGTCAACCCGACCTGCGGCGACGAGCTGACGCTGAGGTTGCAACTCTCCGACGACCGGTCGACGATCGAGGACGTGTCCTACGACGCGCAGGGGTGCTCGATCAGCCAGGCGTCCACCTCGATGATGGCCGACCTCATCGTCGGCCGCACGGTGTCGGAGTCCCTCGAGGCCTACGACGCCTTCCACGAGATGATCTCGTCCCGCGGGAAGCACGAGGGCGACGAGGAGATCCTCGACGACGCCGTCGCCCTGTCCGGGGTGTCCCGATACCCGGCGCGCGTCAAGTGCGCGCTGCTGGGCTGGATGGCATACAGGGACGCTCTCGGCCGACAGACCGAACAGCATCAGGAGTGAATGACATGACCGAGCAGATGACCCCGGCCAACGACCCGTCGGTCGACGACGCGACGTCGGCGGAGGAGAACGCGACCGCGGCGGGCACCGTCTACAACGGCGAATTCCGCCCCGACCCCAATCGCCCCGAGCAGTCGGAGGAGGACCTCGCGTTGGTCGCCGACCTCGAGGAGGCCATGCGCGACGTGGTTGATCCCGAGCTCGGGATCAACGTGGTGGACCTCGGGCTGGTCTACGACATCTGGGTCCGCCCGGGGGAGACCGAAGGGTCCACCATCGCGCGCGTGGACATGACGCTGACCTCCGCGGCCTGCCCGCTGACCGACGTGATCGAGGACCAGGCCCGAAGCGCGGTGGTGGGTTCCGACCTGGCCAACGACCTCGAGCTCAACTGGGTGTGGATGCCGCCGTGGGGTCCTCAGATGATCACGGACGACGGCCGGGAACAGCTCCGGGCGATCGGCTTCACGGTCTAGCCGCCTGCGGGAGGACCGCCAGCGACCTCCCGGGGTCGCTGGCGGTTCTCCGGGTGTTTACCCTGGCCGCATGGCCCCACCCGCGGATGACATACCGACCGGAGCGCCACCGGACCACGATCGAGACCCGGGGGTAGCCTACTATCGCCTGTCCCGGGCGGCCAGGTGGCTGCTGCTGCCCTCGGTTCTCCTGGCGCCGCTGTCCGGGATCCTGTACGTCGTGGTCCGATCCACCGGGAGCTACGAGCGGGATCACGGGTGGAACCTGCTGTGGAGCGCGTTCGACATCGGGGGCGAGGGGAACATCGCGGTCTGGTTCGCGGCCACGATGTGGCTGCTCGTCGCCGCCCTGGCCGCGCTGGCAGCCCTCACCTCTGATCGGTTCCGGGCGTCGTGGTGGCTGTTCTCCACCGTGGCCGTCATCGCCTCGGCCGACGAGGCGGCGCAGCTCCACGAGCGACTCTTCTATTTCGGTGACCGCCTGGCGCCGGCGGTGCCGGGGGATCTCCACTACAGCTGGGTCATCCCCGGGACCGCCATCGCGCTGGTGGTCGCCGCGCTCCTCATCCGCCTGGTCCTCGCCCTCCGAACCCGGGTGACGGTCGGGCTGATCGGCTCCGCGGTGGTGTTCCTCCTCGGAGCGCTGGTCATCGAGTCAATCTCAGGGATCGTGGAACGCGACCAGGGGATGTCCGACCTGTATGTGGCGATCATGTACGTCGAGGAGACCTTCGAACTGATCGGTGTGGCGTGGGCCGTGATCGCGCTGGCCTCGATGTTCCGCCTGACCCGGAGTCCCAAGGCACTCGCCCTCACCTTCGACGGATTCTCCCCGTCGCCGGGTGATGCGGGGCCGCGGCGCCGAGACTCGGGTTAGCCCGATCGAGCACCGACGGCGGGACGGGGGCGCCGCCGGACGACGGCGGCGATCATCCCCACCTTGTCCCGTGCGGGCATGATCACCCACATGTCCCACATCGCCAGCGCCAGCTGGTACGAGGGGCTCGCGCCGTCGAGGAACCACCGCTGGCGACGAGCGTCGATCCGGCCGAACGCGCCGAACAGTTGCCTCAGGGTCCGGGCGTCGGCGCGCAGGAGAACGCGGAGCCCGATCCTGTGCAGCGCGGTGCTCGCGGGGGACCGGGGCGCCGGGATCGGGAATCCGGTGCCGAGGGCGTGCACCGCGCCGGGGACCGCCGCCAGCATCGAGGCCACCGAATACCCCGTCGCCGCGTGGCCGTGTCCCCCGGCGGTGCCGAAGGCCTCGATCCGGGGGGCTCCGGACCCACCACCTCGGGGCAGGAGCGGGATCCGCACCCGCTCCACCTCGAGCGGCGCATCGATGGCCGACCGCGCGACCCCGCGTCGCAGGAGCCTCGACCGCAGCCGGGCCTCCAGGTCGACGGGATCCGGTGCGGGCAGCCCCGCCAGACACGTCTCCTCCACCAGGACCCTGCCGGCACCCAGGGGTATCGCGTACAGGAAGCTCGGGCCGAGTTCGTCGTCGTCGTGGTCCGTCCGCCAGTCCATGAACAGCGCCGGATCACCAGCGAGGGCGGGGGCGGCGTCCTCCGCGTCCAGGACGATCCCGTAGGCGGTCTGGAGGGGCCCTCGGTTGGCGGAGCCACCGGCGCCGCGGCAATCCACCACGCGGTGCGCCCGGGCGGTCAAGGCAGGCAACGCGGCATCGTCGACGGCCGTGGTCTCGACGGTCACGCCGGCTCCGAGAGGCAGTGCCTCGCGCAGGGCGTCGTTGTCGAGCACGCTGTAGGCCCGGTCCACCACGGCCCGGTCGGGGGAGTAGTGCACCGGCGCGTGGACGGAGTGTGCCAGGACGTCGACACCGCACGACGCCACCGAGAGCCACGGGGGGAGCTGGTCGGCCCACAGGGAGAGCGTCTGGCGCCACGGCGCGTCCGGTTTCGGATCGATCGCGAGGACGCTCAGGCCCGCGGCGGCGCAGCGGGAGGCGAGCGCGCGGCCGGCCGGTCCCAGACCGACGACGGCGACGTCGTAGAGAGCAGCCCC
>NZ_JAALEF010000132.1:0-6590 GCF_014145245.1 Dietzia sp. B44
CCCGCCCCGCAGGCGCCGGGCCCGGACACCCCGAACGGTCGCGGCTGAGCCTCGCGCGTCCACCTCGCGTCGCTGTACACGGGAAAGGCCCGCCCCCGCTGGGGGCGGGCCTTTCCGCGCATCTGCTCGGATCAGCGCGGCGCCATGCGGAGGGCGCCGTCCATACGGAAGCTCTCGCCGTTGAGGTAGTCCTGCTCGACGATCGCGCCTGCCAGCTGCGCGTAGTCCGACGGGCGGCCGAGGCGGGACGGGAACGGGATGGAGGCCTCGAGGGTCTTCTGGAACTCCTCGGTCAGGCCACGCAGCATCGGCGTCTCGATGGTCCCCGGGGCGATGGTGTTGACCCGGATACCGAACTGGGCGAGGTCGCGAGCCGCGCAGATGCCCATCGAGTACACGCCGCCCTTGGACGCGGCGTAGGCGATCTGGCCGACCTGGCCCTCGTAGGCGGCCACGGAGGCGGTGTTGATGATGACGCCGCGCTGGCCGTCCTCGTCGACCGTGTCCTGGGTGGACATGGCCTCGGCGGCGAGCCGCAGCACGTTGAACGTGCCGACCAGGTTGACCGAGATGCAGGTCTGGAACAGGTCCAGGGCGTGCACGCCCTTCTTGGAGACGATGCGGGCGGCCGGGGCGATGCCCGCGCAGTTGACCACGACGCGCAGCGGGGCGGCCTCGGTGGCCTTGGCGATGGCGGCCTTGACGTCGTCCTCGCTGGTCACATCGGCGGGGAGGAGGGTGATCCCCTCGTCGATGCCCTGCTCGACGGCCTTGTCGATGGACTGCTGGAGGTCGAGGCCGAAGACGATCGCGCCCTTCTCTGCGAACGAGCGCGCGGTGGCGTTGCCCAGGCCGGAGGCGGCACCGGTGACGATGACGGAAGCACCCTTGATGTCCACGGGCGATGTCCTTTCTCTCTAGGAGGCGAGCACTAGGAGGTGCAAGCACTTACCGGCCCAGTGTTCCAGAACCGTGTTCAGCGCACGTCGAAGGCCGGGCTCTCCCCCCGCACGGGGAACAGTCGGCCGTCGATGCCCCGACCGGAGGCGGTGTACACCACCCGGTATTCGCCGGCCGGTGTCCCCGGGGGGATGTCCCAGGTGATGAGGGCGTTGGTCACGGTGAGCAGGCCCTCGAACACGATCATCGTGGACCAGTCGCCGTCGTCGTGGACCCGGATCCACCGTCCGCCGTCCCGGCGCTCCACGGCGAGGTAGGTGTCACCCCGCCGCAGGTCGGAGTTGGGGTTCGTGCCGCAGAACCGGACCACGACCCGCTGCCCCACCCGGTACCCGGGCAGGGGCGGGTCCAGCACGTCTCCGAAGTTCCGCAGCGGCGCCGGGGTGTCCACGAGCGGGTTGCCCAGGGGGGAGACGGGGATCTGCCCGGTGAGGTCCCGTTCGGAGGCGCCCGGGTCCAGGGGGGATCCCGACCGCATCGAGCGCGCCAGGTCGGCGGCCACCTGTTGGATGGCGGGCAGCGTCCACGGGCCGAACGCGGTGGCTCCGCCCTCGTAGTTCTGGGCCGAGTACTCCTCCGGGGTCGTGACGTAGTGCCCGTAGGCGTTGGAGTACCCCTGCACGGTGATGTGGTCCTCGGGGACGGCGAGTTCGGCCGCCAGGGTGCGGCGCAGGCGCAGGCCCGCCACGACGGTCGGCTCGAAACCCAGGCTGAACAGGTAGTGCCCGCCGAGCCGGACGAGGTGGAACGGGTACACACGTTGGATGGCGTGCGGCACAAGACCGACGGGAAGCAGCACGTCCTTGGCGCCGTGCGCCTCTCGTAGCCAGGCGGGGATCACGACCTCGGAGATGGCTCTGACCTCCGGGTTCCCGCCCCGGTCACCCTCGTTGAAGGGCAGCTCCTCGGCGCCCCCGCCGTCCTCCTGGCTGCCGGCGGCGAACGCCGCACCGAGGGCCGCCACCGCGGTCCGGTGTGTGCGGCCGTCGCCGGTGAACTCCGGCCGCACGTCGACCGCCGACATGTCGACCCAGCGGTGGCGGACGTCGATCCCGCCACCCAGCGGGCGGACGTTCCGGCCCACCTGGTCGCGCGCGGCGGCGAACTGCCGCTCGCCGTTGATACGGGTGTTGAGCCACTCGTCCGGCGTCGGCCCCCGCCCGGGTTCGAGGTCGAGGTTGGGGCTGACGTCACCGGGGTTGGTCTGAGCGAAGGCGGCCACCAGTGCCGGGGTCCCGCCGGCCAGGTAGTCCTGGCCCGCGGCCTCGCGCTCCCAGTACCAGGCGGCGTACCCCTTGTTGTCCGAGGAGGACAGTGCGTTGGCGGCGGTCATGGACGTGGCGTGCGAGGCGAACCAGTTGATCACCCCGACGAGCCGTTCACCCCTGGTGATCTGCAGGGACTGTGACCGGGGGTCGATGCCGGTGGGGAAGTGCGCGCGTTCGTCGGCGGTGTCCCGGTCGAACGAGCCGCGGGAGCGGTTGACCCCCGCGTCGTACAGGTGGCCCGTGGTGACCCCGACGCTCGACGGGGCGAGGTCGTGGTGCGCCATTCTGACGGCGTCGACGATCCCGGCGCAGTTGGCGTCGAAGGTGACGGGCCGGAACCCGAGCATCGACAGGTCGACCATCGGGTGACCGGACGTCCCGCCGGGTGCGGCGTGGGTGTGCGTGGCCGTGATGACCACGTTCCCCTCGTGATAGGTGTCGCCGAACTCCGCGGACAGGCGTCGCAGGACCTCCTGTTGGATGGACTGGAAGATCAGCCCGATCTCGGCGGTCACGTGGACGAACCTGGGTGACGACGGCGAGTCGGCGAAGACGAACGCCCGGGCCCGCTGCCGCAGATGCAGACCCACGGAGTGCTGCTCGGTGTCGGCATACCCGTTCATCCCGGCCCCGAGGGATTCCCCGGTCATGTCGCCGATGCCCCGCCCCACGTACATCCGGGTGGCCTGCGCGGGCGCGACCGCGGGCAGGACGGAGTGCAGTGCGACCACACTGCCGAGGGCGGCGGCCCCACCGAGGACGGTGCGGCGCCGGATGCCGCGATGACCGGCTCCGTGGCGGTCGGTGACGTGGTGAGACATCGGCATCGGGCTCCCAGGGTGCTCGGGCGGCTGGTGACCTTGGTCACCTCATGGGACGTCAGAGTACCCAACTGGACGCTTGACCGGGGAGGGCCCCGGGTGGACGAGGACGGGTACCCGGGCGACGAGGACGGGTACCCCTGTGAACGAGGACGGGCCCCCGCGCGGCTGCACGGGGGCCCGTTCGTCGGATGGGGGTGGTCAGCTCTTGGCGGCGGCGTAGCGCTCGGCGACGTCCGCCCAGTTCACGACGTTCCACCAGGCCTTGACGTAGTCCGGCTTGACGTTCTTGTACTGGAGGTAGAAGGCGTGCTCCCACATGTCCAGCATGAGCAGCGGGGTCATGTTGATCGAGATGTTGCCCTGCTGGTCGGTCAGCTGCTGGATGATCAGGCGCTGTCCGATGTGGTCCCAGCCCAGGACCGCCCAGCCGGACCCCTGCAGGGTGGTGGCGGCGGCGTTGAAGTGGGCCTGGAACTTGTCGAACGAACCGAACTCGGCGTCGATCGCGGAGGCCAGCTCGCCCTCGGGCTTGTCGCCCCCGTCGGGCGACATGTTCTGCCAGAACACCGAGTGGTTGGTGTGGCCACCGAGGTGGAAGGCCAGGTTCTTGCTGAGCAGCGGTGCCTTGGTGGAGATGGTGCCGTCCTCGCGCGCGGCGGCGAGCTGCTCGAGCGCGTCGTTGGCGCCCTTGACGTAGGTGGCGTGGTGCTTGGAGTGGTGGAGCTCCATGATCTCGGCGGAGATGTGCGGCTCCAGCGCGCCGTAGTCGTAGGCGAGGTCGGGAAGAACGTACTCGGCCATAGTGGTGAGTCCTCTCAGTTGGGTGACGGGCTGCGCGTGGGACCTGCCCATGGCGCCCGTCACGACGTCCGGTTCCCACCATAGTGATCGCACACCGGCGGTGTCGGCCACCGGCGCAGCGGCTCCGTGGGTACCCGCCCGACCTGCCATGATCGGAGGCGTGGATCATTCCGGTTCGACCCCTGTCCGCGTCATCTCCGTCTCCGCGGTGGTCCTGACCCGGCCGGACGGGGCCGTGGTGACCGTGCGCAAGACGGGCACGGACCGCTTCATGCTCCCCGGAGGCAAGTGGGAGCCGGGGGAGTCCCCGCTGGCCTGCGCGGTCCGCGAGCTCGGGGAGGAACTGGGGTTGACGATCGCCCCGGAACTCCTGACCCCGCTCGGGCGGTTCGACACCGCGACGGCGAACGAGCCCGGGTTCAGGCTGGTCTCCGAGGTGTTCGCCGCGGAGACGGAACAGGACATGGAGCCCCGGGCGGAGATCGCCGAGGCCCGCTGGCTGACGTCCGCCGAGGTCCGGGGCGTCGCGCAACTCCCGGAAGACCAGTGCGCGCCATGGGCTCCGCTACTGGTCAGGGTCGCTCGCGAGGGCTTGGCGTGACGGGGTGGCCGCCGATCAGACGGCGAGGATCGCGATGAGTGCGAGGAGCAGCAGGGCGGCGGTGAGGACGCTGACGGCGAGGTTCCGGTGACTGACGTGGTCACTGCACCCCGACCCCTCGAAGGGCTGGGACGAGCCGCGGTCGAGAATGTCGTGCAGCTGCTGTGCGGCGGGCTTTGAAGCGGTCACGTCGAGCTCCCCACTGGTCGATCTGCGGCCCACCCTATCGCGAACTATGGTGTTCGTCACATCACGTCCGGATCACGCGGCCGCCGCGGGGTTACCCTGGCTCCATGGGCTGGCTACAGGACGCGATCAGACAATCGACGATGCGCACGGCGACCGAGGTGATCGACGCCGACTCGGCTCTGCCGGGCAGGTCCGAACCGGTCGCCGTGGCGCCGACCAACATCGTCACCGGCAACCCGATGGTGCCGCCGTTCCCCGAGGGGTACGAGACGATGGCGCTGGGGATGGGCTGCTTCTGGGGTGCGGAGAAGATCCTCTGGCAGCTCGAGGGGGTGTGGACCACGGCCGTCGGCTACGCGGGCGGGTGGACACCCAATCCCACCTACGAGGAGACCTGCACGGGGGCGACGGGCCACACCGAGGCCGTCCTGGTGGTGTTCGACCCCGAGGTGTTGCCGGTCGAGCGACTGCTCGCCACGTTCTTCGAGTGGCACGACCCGACCCAGGGCATGAGGCAGGGCAACGACATGGGGACGCAGTACAGGTCCGCGGTGTTCGCCACCACGACCGCGCAACTGGAGACGGCCCGTCGACTGGGGGCCGCCTATGAGAAGGAACTGGACGCGGCCGGCCGCGGGCCCCTGACCACCGAGTTCGGGATGCTCGGAGAGGTCCGGTCCGGCGAGTTCGCCTACGCCGAGGACTATCACCAGCAGTACCTGGTCAAGAACCCCGGCGGTTACGACTGCCACGTCCGTAGCGGCGTGGCCTGCCCGATCTGAGGTCCCGGGGCACCGGCCTTCTCGGCCCCTTCCGCCCCGCACCTGCCCCTGCCGTCCCCGGGGCGGCAGGCGCTCCCGCGGATGATCGCCTCGGCGAGATCCGCTCCCGGGCATGAACTCCCGCGTGAGCCGTGGGGCGGGCCGCTGTTCATGGCCAGGGGCGGATGGCATCTGCGCACGCGCATGAAGAGGCCGGGCGGATGGCATCCGCGCGCGCGGATGACGGGGCGCAGAGGCGGATGGCAGACACACCCTGTGGTGGGGAGGCGGTCCCGTCAGCGGGTGTGTGCTCGGGACATGCGGAAGGGCCCGGCCGGGATCTCTCCCGGGCCGGGCCCTTCACGTCGATGCGGCGTCAGATCGCTCTGACGTCAGATCACATCGGGGTGATGTTCTCCGCCTGCAGGCCCTTGGCGCCCTGCGCGACGTCGAAGGAGACCTGCTGGTTCTCCTCGAGCGAGCGGTAGCCCGAGCCCTGGATGGCGGAGAAGTGCGCGAAGACGTCGGCGGAGCCGTCGTCGGGGGCGATGAAGCCGAAGCCCTTGTCAGCGTTGAACCACTTCACGGTGCCGGTAGCCATATTGGCGTCCTTTCGAGAGTCGGCACTCCGCTTGTCGGAGTACCAGATGATGCAGCAGAGAGCGTGCTGTGTGTTTCCCTGCGGTGCCGCATCGTTCTCTCGCAAGAACGGTGGATCTACAGAAATACAACGTACGTTTTCAACTACTGAGCAGAACCCTACAGTCTCAGAGCCGGTCCGTCACCCCCACGGGGTGTCCGGCAGGTGAATTCGCCGTTCCACCTCGGTTCCAGGGCGTTCCGACGGGCGTCCGACGGCGAGACTGGGCGGGTGTACTCCGACCTGACCCGCGAACTCGATTCCCTCCTGGGAGACCTCGGCCCCGGCCGTGCCGGACGGGCACGGGACATGGAGCGGGTGGACCCGACCCACCGTGGGGGCGCCCTGAACCTCGTCGACTACGCGACCCTGCGCCGGCACGACCTCCGGGATCTGCAGGACCGACTGCTCGACGCCGGCGTGTCCCCGCTCGTCGGCTGCGAGGACGACGTGGAGGCGGCACTCCGGGCCGCCCGTGCCGCTCTGGCCGCGCTCGGGGGGCAGGACCCGACGCGCTTCGCCGACCGTCACACCACGGCAGCGGCG
>NZ_JAALEF010000133.1:0-4178 GCF_014145245.1 Dietzia sp. B44
GACGTCGCCGAGGTCGCCGGCGTGCCGCCGGTCGACGACGCCGGGCAGGGAGGTCTCCACGACGTCGCCGCGGGCGCCTCCCACGCCGAGGACGGCGCCGTCTACCTCAGCTGGGTGCGCGACCATCCCGAGGGCGCGCAGGGCGTGGTGGGCCGCGGCACGCTCGACGTGGACCGCACCGAGCTGACGGACCTCGAGGTGATCTGGGAGCAGGACCCCGCCGCCGGCAACGGACACTTCGCGCTGCGCCTGCTCGTCCTCGACGACCACCTCTACGTGACCTCGGGCGACCGCCAGGAGCAGACCCCCGCCCAGGACACCGCCAGCAACCTCGGCGCAGTGGTCCGCCTGACCCTCGACGGGGACCCGGCGCCCGGCAACCCGTGGGCGGGGGACGGCGGCTCCTCCGCCGACCTCTGGACCATCGGTCACCGCAACCCCCTGGGCATCGCCGCGGACCCGCAGGGCGGGATCTGGGTGTCCGAGATGGGCCCCCGCCACGGCGACGAGCTCAACCTGCTGGCCGAGGGCGCGAACTACGGGTGGCCCCGGGCCTCGATGGGACGGCACTACGACGGCGGGGACATCCCGGACCACCGGGACGGGGACGGCTTCGTCCCACCCGCCGCCTACTGGGTGCCCGCCATCTCTCCCGGCAGCCTCCTGATCTACGGCGGGGACCGCTTCGACGGGTGGGCGGGCAGCGCGCTGGTGGGCGGCTTGTCCGGCCAGAATCTGGTCCGCGTGGAACTGCGGGACGAGACCGCGACCGTCGTACGGGAATGGGACATAGGCGAGCGGGTCAGGGCGCTCGCCGAGGCCCCCGACGGGGCGATCTGGGTGCTCGAGGACGGCCCGGGCGGGCGCCTGCTCGAGCTGACCCCGGTCTGACCCGTCGCGTCTCCTGCCGCCCTCTCCCGTCCACCGCCTAGTCTGGCGGTATGACGCAGCAGACTGATCAGACGAGCACCCGCGACGGTGTGGACATCAAGCCCCGCAGCCGGGACGTCACCGACGGCCTCGAGAAGACCGCGGCGCGGGGCATGCTCCGCGCGGTCGGGATGGGGGACGACGACTGGGTCAAGCCCCAGATCGGCGTCGCGTCCTCGTGGAACGAGATCACCCCGTGCAACCTCTCCCTCGACCGGCTGGCCAAGGCGGTCAAGGAGGGCGTCCACTCCGGCGGCGGGTACCCGCTCGAGTTCGGCACCATCTCCGTGTCCGACGGCATCTCGATGGGACACGAGGGCATGCACTTCTCTCTCGTGTCCCGCGAGGTGATCGCCGACAGTGTCGAGACGGTGATGAGCGCCGAGCGGCTCGACGGTTCGGTGCTGCTCGCCGGCTGCGACAAGTCCCTGCCGGGGATGCTCATGGCCGCCGCGCGCCTCGACCTGGCCGGCGTCTTCCTCTACGCGGGGTCCACCTTGCCCGGCTTCGCCACGCTCTCCGACGGCACGGAGAAGCAGGTCACCATCATCGACGCGTTCGAGGCCGTCGGGGCGTGCTCGCGCGGTCTGATGAGTCGCGAGGACGTCGACACCATCGAGCGCGCCATCTGTCCGGGCGAGGGGGCGTGCGGCGGCATGTACACCGCCAACACCATGGCGAGCGCGGCCGAGGCGCTCGGGATGTCCCTCCCGGGCAGTGCGTCCCCGCCCGCTCCGGATCGCCGGCGGGACGACTACGCCAAGGCGAGCGGGGAGGCCGTGGTCGAGTTGCTGCGCCGCGGGATCACCGCCCGGGACATCATGACCAAGGAGGCGTTCGAGAACGCGATCGCCGTGGTCATGGCCTTCGGTGGATCCACCAACGCCGTCCTGCACCTGCTCGCGATCGCCAGCGAGGCGGAGGTCGAGCTCACGCTCGACGACTTCGCCCGCATCGGCGCCAGGGTGCCGCACCTCGCGGACGTCAAGCCGTTCGGTGCGCACGTGATGACCGACGTCGACCGGATCGGCGGTGTTCCGGTGGTCATGAGGGCCCTGTTCGACGCGGGACTCCTGCACGGCGACTGCCTCACCGTCACCGGGCGCACCGTCGCCGAGAACCTCGCGGACATCGCCCCGCCGGACCCGGACGGGCTGGTGCTGCGCGCGATGAGCGAGCCGATCCACCCGACCGGCGGCATCACGATCCTGCACGGGTCGCTCGCCCCTGAGGGCGCCGTGGTCAAGTCCGCCGGCTTCGATTCCGATGTCTTCGAGGGCACGGCCCGCGTGTTCGAGCGGGAGCGCTCCGCCATGGACGCGCTGGAGGACGGCACGATCACCGCCGGGGACGTCGTGGTGATCCGCTACGAGGGGCCCAAGGGCGGCCCGGGCATGCGCGAGATGCTCGCGATCACCGGCGCCATCAAGGGCGCCGGGCTCGGCAAGGACGTGCTGTTGATGACGGACGGGCGGTTCTCCGGTGGCACCACCGGCCTGTGCGTCGGCCACATCGCCCCCGAGGCGGTGGACGGTGGACCGATCGCCCTGGTCCGCGACGGCGACCGCATCCGCCTGGACGTGTCCGACGGGACCCTGGACCTGCTGGTGGACGAGGCCGAGCTGGAGGCGCGTCGCGCCGGGTGGGAGCCGCTCCCGCCGCGCTACACCCGCGGTGTGCTGGCCAAGTACTCCAAGCTCGTGCAGTCGGCCTCGACGGGCGCGATCTGCCGGTGAGGCCCCGCGGCAGCAGGTGACCCGCCACGGTGGCTCGCCCACCACCGCATGACCCGGGCTCACACCCGGGTCATGCGGTCGCCCTACTTCGCGTCGGGGTCCGGTTGGTGGATGCCGAACACGTTGCCCTCGGTGTCGAGGAAGTAGCCCTGCCACGCCATACCCGGCAGGGCGTGCTTGTCCATGGCCACCGTCCCGCCGGCGTCGAGGATCGCGCGGGCGGTGGCGTCGAAGTCCCCGCACCCCATCGTGAGCACCGCGCCGGCGACGGGCGATCCCGTCGCAGGGGTGTCGCCGTTGCGCTGCATGATCGCGCCGTTGATGCCCGGTTGGTCCTCGGGGCCGGAGGCCACGCCGAAGTACGGTGACCCGGCGAAGTCGCTCCAGTCCTGGTATGTCCAGCCGAAGACGGCAGCGTAGAACGCGCACGCCCGCGCGGGATCGGAGGCGTGGATCTCGAAGTGGATGGGACGGGACACGGCGGGCTCCTCACATCGGAGATCGGATCGGGTCAGTCGAGGACGGTGCCGTCCTCGAGGTGGGAGAGCGACCCGCCCCCGGGCCTCTCACCCGTGGCGAGGTAGACCACGCGGTTGGCGATGCTGACCGTGTGATCGGCGAACCGCTCGTAGTAGCGGGCGAGCAGCGCCAGATCCACCGCCGCGACCGAGCCGTGCGGCCAGTCCTCGGCGGAGATCTGCCGCATGAGGTCGGCGTGGAGGGAATCGACCGCGTCGTCCTCCGAATCGAGTGAGCGAGCGAGGCGGACGTCCTTGGTGGGGAGCAGCTGCCCGAGATTCCGGGCCATGGCCGAGTCCCGCTCCGCGAATTCGCGGATCGTCGGGACCACGGGCCCGGGGATGACCGGGTTGGGGTGGCGTCGGCGGGCGACGCGGGCGATGTGGCCGGTGAGGGCGGCCATCCGCGTGAAGTGCTCGACGATGTAGATGCCGGAGACCACCTGCCGCAGGTCGCGGGCCACGGGTGCCTCGAGCAACAGCAGATCGAAGGCGTGCTGCTCGCTCGCCTCGCGCAGATCCTCCACCTCGGCCGCGCCGTCGATGACCTCGGTGGCGGCGACCTCGTCACCCTCGAGCAGCGCCACGGTGGCGAGGTCGAGGAGTCGGTTGTTCATCTCGCAGAACCGGACCAGCTGGTCGGAGAACTCGTCGAGCTTGGTATGGAGGACGGTGCGCATCCCATGACTGTAGTGGTGGGGCGGGATCGCCGCGATCCCGTTAAGCCAGTGTTCACCGCCCGGGCGGTCGGAGTGGGGGTGCGGGCGTGGGGAATAGATGGACCCATCGGTCTGTTCTGCCCTGTCGTACGCACGTCGCCCGCGTCCCGGAAAGGACACCCGATGATCCCGTTCCCGTACGAGACCACCCGCTCCCGGGAGAGGCGACCCGGCCGGTCGGTGCTGATCGACGCGGACTCGATGGTCGGGGCGCGGGAGATCGGCACCACCGCCTCGCGTCTGCGCGGGCTGGCATGAGCGGGTCCGCGGCCGCC
>NZ_JAALEF010000134.1:0-4157 GCF_014145245.1 Dietzia sp. B44
CGACGGTCTCGACGCGCCGCACGCCATCTCCTCCCTGCCCGGGGTCGTGCAGCACACCGTCGACTCCCTGCGCCGTGAGGCCGCCGCCGCCGCCGAGGCGGGACTCGGCGGAATCATGCTGTTCGGGGTCCCGCTCGATGAGCACAAGGACGCCTCGGGCAGTTGCGGCGCCGCGGCCGACGGCATCCTCAACCGGGCACTGACCGCCGTCCGCGAGGAGGTGGGCGACGATCTCGTGGTGATGGCCGACACCTGCCTGGACGAGTTCACCGACCACGGCCACTGCGGTGTCCTCGGCACGGACCCGCGGGGCGAGCAGGTCGTCGACAACGACGCCACCCTGGCCGCCTACAACGACCTCGCCGTGGCCCAGGCCGCCGCCGGCGCCCACGTGGTGGGGCCGAGCGGGATGATGGACGGCCAGATCGCCGCCATCCGCGAGGCGCTGGACCGCGAGGGTTACCAGGACGTGGCCGTGCTGGCGTACAGCGCCAAGTACGCCAGCGCGTTCTACGGGCCGTTCCGCGAGGCCGTCGGGTCCTCGCTGCGTGGCGACCGGCGCACCTACCAGCAGGACCCCGCCAACCTGCGCGAGTCGCTGCGCGAGGTGCGGTTGGACCTCGATGAAGGCGCCGACATGGTCATGGTCAAGCCGGCGATGAGCTACCTCGACGTGCTGCGCCAGACCGCCGAGATCTCGGACGTGCCCGTGGCCGCCTACCAGGTCTCCGGGGAGTACGCGATGATCTCCGCCGCCGCCGAGCGCGGGTGGATCGACCACGACCCGGCGGTGATGGAGTCGTTGACCTCCATCCGCCGCGCCGGCGCGGACATCGTCCTGACCTACTGGGCGCTTCACGCTGCACGCCTCCTCGCCGACGGGTGGGGCTCCCGGTGACCGGCACCGGCCCGTGGCGCCCACCGGAGCGGACCGACGACCCCTCCGAGCGCGCCGACGGTCGTCCCGAGAGCCCCGCCGGGCCAGTACCCGACGATGTCCACTCCGCCTGGGGCCTGTGGCTCGCCGCCACCGGGTTCGCACTGGTGGGGATGCTGCTCAACGCCGCCACCTCCCGGTTCGGCGACCTGCCCCCGGCCACGCGTGACGCGTTCCGCGACGCCGTCGAGACCGCCGGGAGCACCGACATCTCCATCGAGGCGCTGTTCGGCATGGCCCGGATCGTGGGCGCCGTCCTGGCGGTGCTCGTCAGCGTGGTGACCGTGTGGCTGGCCTTCCGGCTGCGGGCAGGAAAGGGCTGGGCCCGGACGATGCTCGACATCGTCGCGATCTTCCTCGTGGTGGACGCGGTCTCGGTGGTGATCGGCGTGTTCGGTGGAGTCGCCGTGGCGGGGGAGCGCGGCGAGATCGTCACCTTTGTCGTGATCTCGCTGCAGATCCTCGCGGGGCTGTGCGCCGCAACCGCCGTATGGCGTCAGCACACCGCCGAGGCCATGAAGTTCACGACCGGCGGCGGTGCCCGTGCCGGCGAGTGAGCCTGACCGGCCGGGGCCGGAACCCGAGGGCCCCATCCTCTTTGCCGAAGACGGGTGGAGCTGGGCCTGGATCTTCGCCGCGCCGCTGTTCTGCGCGAGCGCCGCGGTGTTCGAGCTGATCGCCGGCGCACCCGTCCACTGGCTCATGCTCACTGTCTGCGCGATCGCCGCGGCGATGTGCCACGGGGTGATGATCGCCGCCACCCGCGTCCACGGTCGTGTCCGGCTCACACCGACCACGTACATCCAGGGAACCGAGGAACTCGAACTCGACCGCGTAGAAGAGGTCTTGCCGCTGCCCGGTGACGGCCGCCCCGAGGCCTCGTGGGAGACCGCCCGCACGCTCGGGGAGCTCCGCGAGATCCCCCGGCGCCGGCGCTCCGTGGGACTGCGCCTGGACACCGGTGCCGAGGTCCGGGCCTGGACCCGCGACCCGGCTGCCCTGCACTCCGCTCTCGAGGCCGCGGTCCGCTCCGTCGGAACGGGCACGGGCACAGGCTCAGGTACCGCCTCGGATCCGGCGTGACCGCCCGGCGCCACGCCGTCATCGCCGTCACCGCCGCGCTCCTGGCTGTGGTGTTGTGGTGGCTGTCGCGCGACCTCGTCGCCGTCCGGCCGCCCGAGGTCGACCCGCCCGTCGACGGCGTGATCCTGCGGACCTATACCGAACCCTGGCTGCTGCTGGCGGCTACGCTCTCGGCCGGCATCGCGATGGTGTCGGCGACGCTCGCGGTCCTGGCCCGGGACCGCCGGCATGAACAGTGATATATCCACTTCTGCCTGCACTTTTCTGGCACGAAGCCCGCTCGCGGTAACGATCGGATGACGGTTCCCTGAGTCGGTGCCAGTTGGTGCTGCGTGGCACCGGACACAGGCTACATTTGGAGCGGTTCGGACGCTTGTGACGCTCGTGAACTTGAGCGGTCGCGGCGTCCGATTCGTCTGGCAGTCATCTACAGAACATGGAATCGGGGATCGGTGCAGCCGTCTAGCACTTTCGTTGGCACCACCGCGGTCGTTGGCGCGATCGCACTTCTTGGTACCGGGGTGGCTGCCGCCGCCCCGGTCAAGTGGCAGGACTGTACCGAGATGCTCGGGATCGAGGCCGAGTACGTGCCGGCCGGTCTCGAGTGCGGGACCGTCGAGGTCCCCGTCGACTACAGCCAGCCCGACGGCGCCCGGACCGAGGTCGCACTGACCCGCATCAAGGCGTCCTCCGGGCAGGCCCGGTCGGCCGTCTTCGGCAACCCCGGCGGCCCCGGCAACTACGCCCTCAACTTCTGGAGCCCCGCGTTCGACGGCACCGCGCCCGCCGGCCTGTACGAGAACCACGACCTCGTGGCCGTCCAGCCGCGTGGCCTCTACGGCTCCAACCCGATGACCTGTGACGTCGCCTTCGTCGGCCCCACCACCGCCAACGCGCTGCACGACGCCTGCTTCGGGACCGATCCGGCCTACATGGCCTCGTTCACCACCGAGAACGCGGCCCGCGACATGAACGCCGTCCGCGAATCGCTCGGGCTCGCCGAGATCGATTACGTGGGCGTGTCCTACGGCACCGCGATCGGCACCGACTTCGCGACCCTGTTCCCCGAGCACACCGGCCGCATGGTGCTGGACTCCAACACGCACCCCGACTGGCGGTGGTCCACCCAGGCCGAACAGGGCGCGCTCGCCCAGGAGCGACGACTGAACGACATCTTCACGTGGATCGCCGAGCGCGACGACTACTACGGCCTCGGCGACACCCCGCGCAAGGTGTTCCACTCCTGGAAGTGGGTCACCGACCAGGAGGTGGGGGGACCCGCCAACCTCACCCCGCCGCCGGCCGAGACCCGCGACCTGCCCGTCGAGCTGCGGGGCACCCCGCTCGAGCGGCCCGCGCTGGACACCATCAACGGCACCGCGCCCGCCCTCGCCCGCGTCGAGGGTCTCGGTCGCGCCGTCGCGCTGCAGGGTCTGACCAACAACGCCACCACCGGGTTGTACGACGCCACGGTGGGCGCGACCTACTCCGAGCAGGCGTGGCCGATGCTGGCGCACATGCTCAAGTACTACAACGACGGCGGCAACATCGCCCGGGTCGACTACCCGACGGCCGCCCGGATCGTCGCCGCTCAGGAGAGCCGCTCGCCGGTCTTCCGCACCGACATCGAGATGAACGCGATCATCACGTGCAACGAGACCGCCTCGCCGCCGAGCGAGCTCGGCGTCATGGCTGCCAAGGCGGATCGCTACACGGGCGGAAACAAGCTCACCACCCGCGCCGCGGCCGAGGCCGCCGGTGACGACTGTGTGGGCTGGGCGCCGGTCGCACGCACCATCCAGCCGAACGGCGACGCCCTCGACCAGAAGCCGCTCGTCCTGCACTCGGAGAAGGACGCCGTCACCCCGATCGCCGGTGCCCACAGGGTCGTCGAGACGCTCGACGGGACGCTGGTCGTCGTCGGCGGCGGCGAGCACGGTACCTTCCGCACAGGGAACGCTGCCGTCGACGCCGTGGTGATGGAGTTCCTCGAGACCGGCGTCGCGATTCCGGGGCGCGTCGAGGGCAAGCCCTCGCCGGAGCCTCTGCCCAGGTGGGGTCAGGCCGAGCGCGCGGCCGCCGCCCAGCAGGGCATGTCCGCGCCCGTCGCCGGAGCCGACGACTGGTACGGCACCCA
>NZ_JAALEF010000135.1:0-5967 GCF_014145245.1 Dietzia sp. B44
GCGACCGCGAGGAGGTCGCGGCCCGCGACGGCGTCGTCGAGCGCGGCGATCTGGATCGCGCTCGCCGGGCCGTCGACGACGGTGGAGACGGCGTGTCTGACCGGGACCGCGACGCCGAGCCCGGCGAGTAGACGGCCCAGATCGGTCCGAGCCGGCCCGGTCAGGCCCGCACCTCCGTACGGTCGCCGCTCCACTGAGTGTGGAAGCTGCCCTCGCGGTCGGTCCGCAGGTACGTGTGGGCGCCGAAGAAGTCGCGCTGTCCCTGGATGAGCGCGGCGGGCAGTCGTTCGGTCCGGAGCCCGTCGTAGTAGGCCAGGGCCGCGGAGAACCCGGGCGCCGGGATACCCGCGGTCACCGCCGTGGTGACGACGCGCCGCCAGCTGTCGACGCAGTCGGCGAGCGCCTCGGCGAAGTAGGGGGCGGCCAGGAGAGTGGGGAGATCGGCGTTCTCCGCGTAGGCCTCGCGGATGCGGTCGAGGAAGGTGGCGCGGATGATGCATCCCCCACGCCAGATCGTGGCCAGGTCACCCCTCGCCACATCCCACCCGTACTCGGCGGTGGCAGCGGTGATCTGGTCGAATCCCTGAGCGTAGGCGATGACCTTCGACGCGTAGAGCGCGCGCCGGACGTCCTCGATGAACTCTGGGCCGGTGCCGCTCGGGGTCGACACCGCGCCGGAGGGCAGCGCGCGGCCCGCCTCGCGCTGCGGTACCGAACTGGACAGGGCGCGGGCGAAGACGGCCTCGGCGATACCGGTCACCGGGACTCCCAGATCCAGTGCGGACTTGACCGTCCAGCGGCCGGTGCCCTTCTGGCCCGCGCGGTCGACGATCACGTCGACCAGGGGATACCCGGTCTCGGCGTCCACCTGGGCGAGCACCTCCGCGGTGATCTCGATCAGGTAGGAGTCGAGTTCGCCGGTGTTCCACTCGCGGAACACCTCGGCCATGGCCGCAGGCTCGATCCCCGCCACACCGCGCAGGAGGTGGTACGCCTCGCCGATGAGCTGCATGTCCGAGTACTCGATCCCGTTGTGCACCATCTTCACGAAGTGACCGGAACCGTCCTCGCCGATGTGGGTGCAGCACGCGGTCCCGTCGACCTTGGCGGAGATGTCCTCGAGCATGGGCCCGACGACCTCGTAGCTGGAGGCCGGGCCACCCGGCATGATGGACGGGCCCTCGAGGGCGCCCTCCTCGCCGCCGGAGATCCCGGCGCCGATGAACCGGATCCCGCGGTCGGCCATCGCCTTCTCCCGGCGGATGGTGTCGGTGTAGAGGGAATTGCCCCCGTCGATGATGATGTCGC
This sequence comes from Dietzia sp. B44, assembly GCF_014145245.1. Lineage (NCBI taxonomy): Bacteria > Bacillati > Actinomycetota > Actinomycetes > Mycobacteriales > Dietziaceae > Dietzia > Dietzia sp. B44. Next base: position 1,309 of record NZ_JAALEF010000135.1, read on the forward strand.
CCTCGTCGAACGCCTCGGCGAGGGCGTCGATCACCGCGTCGGTGGGTGCCCCGGCCTGAACCATGACGAGCGCACGTCGCGGCGACCGGAGTGCGGCGGCGAACTCCTCGATGGTCTCGGTGCGGACGAAGTCCCCGTCCCGGCCGTGCTCGTCCAGGAGAGCGTCGGTCTTGCCGGCGGAGCGGTTGTGTACGGCGACCGTGTACCCGTGGCGGGCGAAGTTCCGTGCGATGTTCGAGCCCATCACGGCGAGTCCGGTGACTCCGATGTCGGCGGTCCCGTTGGTGTCTGAGGTCGGCTGCGCGTCCTCGCGCTCAGTACTCATGTGTCTCAGAGTAGTCCACGGGTTCCCGGGCAGTGGACCTGCATCGATGGGGGAGACGGGCCGTCCGGCGGGCATCCGCGAACCTGAGTGTTTGCTGACAGGTCAGTGGTGCACTGAGTGCAACGATTGCCGGAACCGGTCCGAAACCCTTGGTTGTACGAGGTGGTGTGTTGTATCACTTATTACCGGGCCGGGACACCGGTGCACCCGCGGAACGGGGGGAAACGCGCCGCGGTGTGGCGCCGGTGTGCAGGCGGCCCGAGTGAGAAGTGATCAGCGAGGGGGAAGCAGCAGACATGACCAGCTCCATGCTGCCCACACAGATCGTGGGTACGCGCACGGTGTTCGACGACACGGTCGAGATACTCGCCGGGTTCAGACCGGGATACCCGAAGTTCTACTCGATCGCGGATCTCGGTACCCAGTCCCGCCGCCGGTGGGTTCCGCTGGAGCGTGCGGTGGACGGCGGACGTGTCGAGACGATGTTCCGCAACTACTTCGCGGAGTCCGGGGACATCCGGTTCTCGACGTACCTCGTCGCCGACGCGTTCGCCCACGGGGTGATCGGCCGGGCGGTCGCGAGCTTCGTCACCATCGGCCGGGTGTGGGACACGGGTGCGGAGAACCTCGCGGTCCGCACCGACATCGAGGGAGGGCTCGACTGGGCGGGCGTCCGGGACACCACCTTGCGACTGCTCTGTGATGATCCGTCCGCGGGTTCGCCGGGGACCGTTGTCCTGCCGTGCGAGCAGGCCCTCGCGCAGTGGCTCGCCTGCCGGTCACGCATGACCCTGAGTCCGGTGTTCGACGATCTCTCCCGCGTGAGCAACTGCAGCGTCGACACCCTGTGGTCGGTGGTCGGGGAGTGCGTGCTGGGTGCCGCGACGATCGTCCCGACCTTCGCCGACACGAGTGCGGAGACCGGATACCGCCGCGGACAGCTGGTGCTGCAGGCGCTCCACGACTCAGGTCTGGCGGTACGGAGGCGCAGCGCCCTTCCGCGAACGCCCGGATCGGGACCGATCCCGGTGCGCGACAGGGGTTGGCGCTCGGTCCGCTGATCCCGCCTGACCCGGCTCGGTCCGCTGATCCCGCCTGGCCCGGCCCGGCCCGCTGGGCCCGGCTGACCTGACCTGACGCGCGTGACCCCGCACGGCTCGGCTGCGCGGACGCGGAGGCGCGGTAGCGTCGGTACCCGAATCGCCCGGACAGCCCGGGCCGGGAGAAGAGGTCCGATGTCCGACGCGGTCGAGAACGAGTTCATCCAGTTGATCCGGGGACGGTCCGGAACCGGTTTCGGCGGCGGGATCGGCATCGACTACCGGGAGATCACTCCCGACAGGGTCGTGGTCTCGGTCGACATCGCGCCGCACCTGCACCAGCCCTACGGGATCGTCCACGGCGGCGTCTACTGTGCCATCGCCGAGGAGGTCGCGAGTGTGGCGGGCGCGGTGTGGCTCGGTGGTGAGGGCAAGGTGGTCGGGGTCAACAACTCGACCGACTTCCTGCGGGCCGTCACCGAAGGCACGCTCACGGCGACCGGTACCCCCGTGCACCGGGGACGCAGCCAGCAGCTGTGGCGTGTCGAGATCACCGACGACGAGGGGCGACTCGCTGCCGTGGGTCAGGTCCGGCTGGCGAACCTCCAGTAGGCCCGGTCGCCGGGCGAGAAGCCCTGTCCGGCCCGGGGCGCGCGGCGACAACCGGGGCAGAACAGCGAGAGCGCCCGGCGGGATGTCCCGCCGGGCGCTCGTCCCGGAACCGATCGACTCGCCGAACCGGCTGAGTCGTCGCTCCTCAGTCGCCGATCGACGTGGTCTCCACGGCCCGGTCGCGGGCCTCCTCCGCCGAGCGGGCCTTCTCATGGGCCGCCACCCGCTCGATGGCCTGTCGACCGTAGACCCACTGTTGCGTGGAGGTCAGCTGGGAGCGGTGGTCACCGCCCATGTGCATTCCCCAGGAGAACATGGTGGTCAGGCGGTTCTTGAACCCGATGAGGTACGCGAGGTGCACCACGAGCCACATCACCCAGGCGATGAAGCCGGAGATCTCCAGCCTGCCCACCTTCACCACCGCGCTGTAACGCGACACGGTGGCCATGGAGCCCTTGTCGAAGTACTTGAACGGCGGTCGCTCGGCGGGGGACCTGCCCTTCTCGACCTCGGCCATGATCTGCTTCGCGGCGTACTTGCCGCCCTGGATGGCGACCTGTGCGACGCCGGGGAGCTTGTCGAGACTCATCATGTCGCCGACGACGAAGATCTCGGGGTGCCCGGGCAGCGAGAGATCCTTCTGCACCAGGACCCGTCCCGCGCGATCGATCTCGGCCTCCGTCTGGTCGGCGAGCATCTTGCCGAGCGTGCTGGCCTGGACGCCCGCGGACCAGATCTTGCAGGTGGCGTCGATCCGGCGGACCGAACCGTCCGGGTCCTTCACCTCGATCCCGCGCTGGTCCACATCGGTGACCATGGCGTTGAGCTGGATCTCGACGCCCATCTTCTCGAGCCGGGCCCGAGCCGCGTTGCCCAGTTTGTTGCCGAACGGCGGGAGGACGGCGGGGGCCGCGTCCAGGAGGATCACCCGGGCGGAGGCGGGATCGATACGGCGGAAGGTGTTCTTCAGGGTGTGCTGGGCCAGCTCCGCGACCTGCCCGGCCATCTCGACACCGGTCGGTCCCGCGCCCACGATGATGAACGTGAGGAGGCGGCGGCGCTCCTCGTCGTCCTCGGTGACCTCCGCCTGCTCGAAGCAGCCGAGGATCCGGCTGCGCAGTTCGAGGGCGTCGTCGACGGTCTTCATGCCGGGGGCCCAGCGTTCGAAATGGTCGTTGCCGAAGTACGACTGATTGGCGCCGGCGGCCACGATGAGGCTGTCGTACTCGAGGTCGAACTTGATGTGACCTGCCGAGGCGTAGACCGTCTTGGCGGCCACGTCGATCTTGTTGACGTCACCGAGGATGCAGGTGACGTTCTTCTGATCGCGCAGGATGAGCCGGGTGGGCGGGGCGATCTCGCCCACCGAGAGGATGCCGGTCGCGACCTGGTAGAGAAGCGGCTGGAAGAGGTGGTGCCCGGTCTTGGCGACCAGGGTCACGTCCACATCCGCCTTCTTCAGTTGCTGGGCCGCGAAGAGCCCGCCGAAGCCGGACCCGATGATGACGACTCGGTGCCGGCGTCCGGCCGGTGCGGTGGCGGTGACCTGGTCGTGTGCGGGCTCGGTCATGGCGGCTCCTGGTGAAGGTGAGACTGTCGTGGTGAGCGCGGGGCTCGCCGATCGGGTCCCCGGGCGGGTCACGCGCGGGAACGAGTCCCCAGGGTAGTGGTATGCGGTAGCCGGTGCACACGTAGTGGGCTCGCCGCGGTGAACGCTCCCCCCGTCGCGCCTGACCCGCCCGGGCGACGTGCGGCGGTACCGTCCCACTGACGACACCCCTGAGGAGGGACCCGGTGGTCAGACTCGAACCGCAGACCGTCGACCTCGATCGTTGGCCCGCGCTCGCGGAGCCGGACGGGATGGGCGGACAGGCCGCGGGGGAGGTCGCCCAGGCCCTGAGGAGGTCGACCAGGGACCTCGGTCTGAGGATCGACTACCCGGATTCGACGGCGGCGGGCGAGTACGACGCCCCCGTCCGAGTGGTCCTGCGGGAGCCCGAGCGCTTCTGGGCGCGCCTCGCGTCCGCCGGGGTGCTCGGCCTGGGAGAGTCCTACATGGCCGGTGAGTGGACGACCACCGACCTCGGCGCGGCCATAGGAACCCTCGGCCCGTGGATCGCGGGGAACTCCGACTGCGCCCACCCGGGTGAACGAGCCTATGGGCGCGACGGTCGCGGGAGCCCCGGTGGTGGGCGACGGCGCGGGGGACCGGTGGTGGTGGAGCTCGAGGATTCCGTTCCCGGTGCGCTCACCTCCCTCTACACCGACGAGACGATGTCGACGGCGGGCGCCGTGTTCGCCTCCGGTGCACGCACCCGTGCACGGATGGAGGACGGGACCGACGTGGTCCACCTCGAGGTCCCGGCGTCGCCCCCCCGGCGCAACGACCTGGGGGACGCCCAACGGCGGTCGGCCGACACGCTGCTCACCCTTGCCGGCGTCGGGGCCGGCACCCGGGCCCTCGTCGCCACTCCCGGGTGGGGTGAGTTGCCGATGCGGGCCGCCGAGCGCGGGGCACACGTACGGACGATGACCTCGTCGACCGAGCGCCTGGCGGCCCTCGGGTCGAGATTCGCCGCGGCGGGGCTCGACGACGAGATCACGCTCTTCCTGGGCGGGCCGGCGGACGCGCGGGGGAAGGTCGACGCGGTGGTCGCGGTCGATCCCGGGGTCACGGCGGGA